>JAMWZF010000267.1 GCA_024304875.1 Paracoccaceae bacterium | reverse complement strand
CCCCGGGCGATCAACTCGGCGGTCCTGTCGTGCCTCAGCAAGGTGGACCTCGACAAGCGGTCGGTCCTTCTGGCACGGTTCATCGACCTCTCCGCAGCCATGTTCCGCGTCTACTGATCCTTGGCACTGCCGCTTCGCCTCCTGGCCCTTGTCCTCGCCCTCGCCGCCCTGTCGGTGGCCGCGGCGCTGGTCTTTCTGCCCGGACCCGCTCCGGCCCAGTCTCAGGTCCAGTCGGAGGTCCAGTCGCAGGGGCAGACCGGGGATGTCTCACCGGGCGGCGGCACGCCTCCCGAGGCGACCTTCAACCTCTTCGCTCTCGAAGGCTTCGGCCAGGTCCGCCGGTTCATGTTCGACGACAGCTACACCGAGCGGTTCGGGATCGAGGTCCCGGCGCCCTTCACCCTGTCCCTGCCGATCAACGACGCGCTCGACCTGATCTCGGACGGGGCGCCCGACAGCGGCTTCGTCCGGTTCACCTGGGTGGCCGGCACCGGCGACGACCGGCGGTTCGTGGAGAACCTCATCGTGCACGCGGCCGACTGGCCCGGCGGCGAGGGCGGGGACGGGGAGGACCGCATGGACGCGGTGGAGGCCCTGATCCGCGACCGGGTCTTCGCCCAGGCCACCGCGCAGCACGGCGGCGGCGACCTCCTGGCCTGGGGCCGGGGCGACATCGACGGCCTGCCGGTCGTGCAGGCGGCCGGAACCTACACCGATGCCCGGTGGGGACCGATGCTCCTGCGGATCGTGGCGATGCCCAATCCCGGCGCGGGGGCGAGCTACTTCGTGCTGAACAACATCAGCCTCGACATGGTCCCGATCGAGCACATCGACCAGACGCGCAGCTCGCTCGGCGGCCAGACGATCCTGTCGTTCCGCTACCTGCCGGAGGAGTAGGGGGCGCTGCCCCCGTCCCTGCGGGACTCCCCCGCGGTATTTATGGCGAAAAGAGGAGGCGGGTCGGGTTTCGGGCCATCCGGTCCGCGGGTCAGTGCCGCACGACCGGCCGACGCAGAGTGCGTCACCGGCGACGGTGCCCGAAGCACTGGTGCGGCCTGCTCAGGAGGCGGCTGTCAGGAAGGTGATGTGCGTGTCGCCATAGCGCCGGTGGTCGGCCGGCGCGAAGCCCGGCGGCGGCGCCTGTTCGGCGACCTCTTCCCAGACGATCAGCGTGTCCTCCGCCAGCCATCCCTGCGCGCGGGCCGATGCCAGGGCCGGCTCTCCCAGTCCCTTGCCGTAGGGCGGATCGAGGAAGACGAGGGCCGCTGGCGCCTCCGCGGGGGGCAGGCGGCGGGCGTCGCAGGTCAGCAGCGCCGCGTCGTCCACGCGGCGGGCCCTGGCCAGGTTCTCGCGGATCAGCCTTTGCCCCACCCGCCCGCTTTCGACGAAGGTGCACTGCGCCGCGCCGCGCGACAGGGCCTCGAGCCCCAGCGCGCCCGTCCCGGCGAAGAGGTCGAGCACCCGGGCGCCCTGCGGCAGCCCGTGCCCGGCCAGGATGTTGAACAGGCTCTCGCGCACCCGGTCGGGGGTGGGCCGCAGGTGGGCGCCGGCGTCGCCCTTGCCGACCTCGGCCAGGCGCAGGCCCCGGTGCGTGCCGCCGATGATCCTCACGCCCTCAGAAGCTCCTTGAGGTCGACCGCCGGGTCGGCGAGCGCGGCGGCATCGGGCGTCTTGCCCGCCTCGATCAGCCGCTTGCCGACCATGTAGGCGCGGGGGTCGTTCATCGCGTCGACGGCGATCAGGGCCCCCTCGCGGAAGTACCAGTGGGACAGGCTGGCGGCGTCCTTGCGGACCACCACCGCGTCGTGCCCGGTGTTCAGCCCGGCGATCTGGAGCTTGCAGTCGTACTGGTCGGACCAGAACCAGGGCTTCGGTGTGTAGGGCGTCGTGTCGCCCAGCATGGAGAGCGCCGCCGCCTCGCCCATGTCGATGGCACCGCCGACGCTTTCCAGCCGGATCCGGGTGCCGGCGTGGGGGAAGGAGGCGCAGTCGCCCGCGGCCCAGATGTGCGGGTCCGAGGTGCGGCAGGTCTCGTCCGTGGCGATGCCGTTGTCGAGGGTCAGGCCCGCCGCCTCGGCCAGCGCGGTTTCGGGCGCGATGCCGATGCCGACAATGGCAAGGTCGAGGTCGAGGTGCGTGCCGTCGGCGAGGTCGGCGCCGGTGAGCCGGCCGTCCGCGCCGGTCAGGGCGGTCAGGCCCGTCCCCTCGCGGATGTCGACGCCGTGGGAGCGGTGCAGCGCGCGGAAGTAATCGGCGGTATCGGCGCTGGCGACCCGGCCGAGGATGCGCTCGGCCGCCTCGACCACGGTGACCTTCAGCCCGCGTTTCGCCGCCACCGCCGCGGCCTCCAGCCCGATGTAGCCGCCGCCGACGATCAGGCAGCGTCTGCCCTCCGTCATCGCGGGGGCGAGGGCATCCGCATCGGCAAGGTCGCGCATGGTGAAGACGCCGTTCAGGTCACCGCCCAGAGCGGCAGGCAACCGGCGGGGGTGCGCGCCGGTGGTCAGGGCAAGTGCGTCGTAGGGGATCGGGGTGCCGTCCTCGAGGCCGACCGTCCGGCCGGCCGGGTCGATGGCGGCGACGGGCGTGCCGGTGCGCAGGGTGATCCGGTTGTCCGCGTACCAGGCTTCGGGGCGCAGGTAGAGCCGCGCCTCCTCCATCTCGCCCAGAAGGTAGGCCTTGGACAGGGGCGGGCGCTGGTAGGGGGGCACCGGTTCGGCCCCCAGAAGCGTGATCTCGCCCTCGAACCCGGCGCCGCGCAGCTTGCCCGCGAGGGACTGGCCGGCCTGCCCGGCCCCGACGATCACGAAATGGGCCATGCCGCGCCTCTCCTGCTGGTTCCGTCCGGGGGCAGACGCTATATCGGGGCTAAGGATCAGCACAACGCGAAAAGGACCGCCCCCATGACCATCGCCATCGGAGACAGCCTGCCCGACGCCACCCTCCTGCGCCTCGGCGCCGACGGGCGGCCCGAAGAGGTGACGCTGTCCTCCCTGACCAAGGGCAGGAAGGTGGCGTTGTTCGCGTTGCCGGGCGCCTTCACCGGCACCTGCACCACCGCCCATGTGCCGAGCTTCATCCGGTCCATGGACGGGTTCCGCGGCAAGGACGTGGAGGCGGTGATCTGCATCGCCGTGAACGACCCCTTCGTGATGAAGGCCTGGTCGGATTCGACCGGCGCGGGCGAGGCGGGGATCGAGATGCTGGGCGATCCGGGATCGGAATTCACCAAGGCGATGGGCATGGAGATGACCGCGCCGCCGGTCGGCTTCTACGACCGGTCCAAGCGGTATTCGCTCTATGCCGAGGACGGCGTCGTGAAGCAGCTGAACCTCGAGGAAGGGCCGGGCCAGTGCGAGATCTCGGCCGGCGAGACACTGCTGGAGCAGATCTGAGGGGGTGAAAAACCCCAGGAAATACAACGCGGTACTGGCGGGTTTCTAAGATTCTTAGAAACGCCCCGAAAAACCCAATGATATCAATGGGCCTTCGGGGCGATTTCTAATTTTCTTAGAGCGCCTCCGGGGGAAGGGCGGATCACACCTCGTCCGCCCGCACCAGTGTCCGCGTGGGGAAGGGGATCTCGATCCCGGCGGCGTCCAGCGCCTCCTTCACCTTGCGCTTCATGTCCGCCTGGTACTGGAAATAGTCCGACGAGGCGCACCAGACCCGCACCAGGAAATCCACGCTGAAATCGCCGAGACCGTTGACCTGGATGAAGGGCTCCGGTTCGCTCCGCGAGCGCTCGTCCGCCATGATCGTCTCGCGGATCACCCGTTCCGCCTCGGCCAGGTTGGCGCCGTAGCTGACACCGAAGGTCCACTCCGCGCGGCGGCTGTCGTAGGACGAATAGTTGGTGATCGTGTTCCCCCAGACCTCGGAGTTGGGCACGATGATCTGCACGTTCCCGAGGTTCGCCAGCTCGGTGTAGTTGATGGTGATCGACTTCACCGTGCCCATGACGCCGTTCACCTCGACGAAATCGCCGGTGCGCAGCGGCCGGAAGAAGATCAGCATGATCCCGGCGGCGACGTTCGACAGGGTCCCCTGAAGGGCGAGGCCGATGGCGAGGCCGATCGCCCCGACGGCGGCCACGATGGATGTGGTCTGCACGCCGAAGGTATTGAGGACGAACAGGAACGTGAACGCCAGGATCACGTAGCGGACGATGTTCGACAGGAACCCGAAGAGCGTGTCGTCCAGCCCGTCCCGCGCCGTTCCGATCCGCTGGACCGACCGCTGCGCCCAGCCCGACAGGGTGAAGCCGATGATCAGGATGACGATCGCCGCAAGCACGTTGCCGACGATGGAGGCGAGGAACTCCAGCGTCAGCAGGTCGGCCATCGACTTGCCGTTGTAGAAAGGGGTGCTCCAGTAGCTGGCGAGTTGGTCCATGGTCCCTCAAGTCGGTTGTACGATCTCGGGGGACCTTGGTCGGCTGGGCGGAAATGTCCAGCAATCCGGGCAACTTCGGGCAGACCGTCACCGCCCCGCCACGCGTTCCGCCATGGCGGCAAGAGGGGGGATCAGCCGCCGGCGAGGGCGTCCATCTTCTCGGCCAGTGTCGCGTCCTTGTCCGAAAGGCCGCCGGTGTCGTGGGTCGTCAGGGTCACCTCGACCCG
>JAMWZF010000266.1 GCA_024304875.1 Paracoccaceae bacterium | reverse complement strand
GCCCCACCATCGAGGTCGCCCCCTCGGTCGACCTGATCCGGGGGCTCGAGGAGGGCCGTTTCGATTTCGTCCTCGCCCGGATCGGGACCGAGGCCGAGACTCGCGCCTTCCAGGCCTATCCCGGACGGACCGAGGTCGTCTCCCTCATGGTCGCCGCCGATCACCCCCTTGTCGGGCGGCGGGTGAGCCTGGCCGATACCCTGCCCTTCGAGTTCGTCATCCAGGAGCCGGGGTCGCCCATTCGGCTGGCGGTGGAACAGGCCTTCCTCAGCCGGGGGCTCGCCACGCCGCACCGGATCACCAATTCCTCCTCCCTTCTCATCGCGCTCAGCATCGTGGCGGGCACCACGGCCATCGCGCCCCAGACGCGCGAGGCGGCGCAGATGCTGATCGGCGGAAACGGCGGGCTGGTCCTGCTCGACCTCGCCGAGGAGGTTATTGTGCCGCCGTTCCTCGTGCTTCATACCCGGGACAGGCAACTGACCCAGACCGCCGCACGGCTGCTGGACGAGGTGCTGCGCCGGCTCTAGATGCCGGCCCGTTGCCGATTGCCCGCATATTCAGCAGTTTGGCCGGGAAAGCCCCGTTGCGCCGGCCGAACATGGTCACTCGACCCCGCTTCGTGGCACAACGGGACCGACGGGGGCGCCGAGTCGTCCCGGCAAGGACCGAAAGGGCGACATGGCGATCTATGCGAGCATCTACCACCTGACCCACTACCGGTACGACCGGCCGGTGTCCCTGTCGCCCCAGATCGTGCGCCTGCGCCCGGCGCCGCACAGCCGGACACGGGTGATTTCCCATTCGCTTAAAGTGTCCCCCGGCGGGCATTTCGTGAACCACCAGCAGGACCCCTACGGCAACTGGATGGCCCGCTTCGTGTTCCCCGAGCCGGTGCGCGAGTTCAAGATCGAGGTGGATCTCGTCGCCGACATGACGGTCTACAACCCCTTCGACTTCTTCGTCGAGGACAACGCCGAGACATGGCCCTTCGACTATCCCGAGGACCTGCGCGACGACCTTGTCATCTACCGCACGCCAGAGCCCGCAGGGCCGGGGCTGACGGAGTTCATGAAGGGCATCGACCGGTCCATCGAGCGCACCGTCGATTTCCTCGTGGCCCTCAACGCCAAGGTGGCGAACCACGTGGAGTACACCATCCGCATGGAGCCGGGGGTACAGACGCCGGAAGAGACGCTCTCCATCGGCTCCGGCTCCTGCCGCGACTCCTCGTGGTTGCTGGTCCAGTGCCTGCGCCACCTCGGCTTCGCCGCCCGCTTCGTCTCGGGCTACCTGATCCAGCTGAAGCCGGACGTGAAGGCGCTCGACGGCCCCTCGGGGACCGAGGTCGACTTCACCGACCTGCACGCCTGGGTCGAGGTCTACATCCCCGGCGCGGGGTGGATCGGCCTTGATCCCACCTCCGGCCTCCTGACCGGCGAGAGCCACATCCCGCTCGCCGCCACGCCGCATTTCCGCAATGCCGCGCCCATCGCGGGCGGGTTCACGGCGGCGGGCACGCCCCAGACGACCTTCGACTTCGACATGAAGGTCCGCCGCGTCTCCGAGCATCCCCGCATCACCAAGCCCTTCTCGGACGAGGCCTGGGACAAGCTGAATGCCACCGGCCGGACAGTGGACGCGGCGCTGAAGGAAGGCGACGTGCGCCTGACCATGGGCGGCGAGCCGACCTTCGTCTCGATCGACGACTTCGAGAGCGCCGAGTGGAACACCGCCGCCGTCGGGCCGATGAAGCGCGGCTTGGCCGACACCCTGATCCGCCGCCTGCGCGAGCGCTTCGCACCGGGCGGGTTCCTGCATTACGGCCAGGGCAAGTGGTACCCGGGCGAGACCCTGCCCCGCTGGACCTTTTCCCTCTACTGGCGGCGGGACGAAAAGCCGATCTGGTCCGACGATGCGCTGGTCGCCCGCGAGGATCAGGACACCGGGGCGACGGCGGAGCAGTCCGAGAAGTTCCTCACCGGCATGGCCGAGCGACTCGGCGTCGGCGGCGACTACGTGCAGCCGGCCTACGAGGATCCCGCAGAGTGGATCCTCAAGGAAGGCAACCTGCCCGAGAACGTGACGCCCGAAAACTCCAAGCTGAAGGACCCGGAGGAGCGGGCGCGCATCGCCAAGGTCTTTGCCCGCGGGCTGACCGAACCCGCCGGCCACGTCCTGCCGATCCAGTACTGGCAATCGAAGGCCTCGGGCCACAAGTGGCGAAGCGAGAAGTGGAAGCTGCGCCGCGGCAAGGTCTTTCTCGTCCCCGGCGACAGCGCGGTGGGCTACCGCCTGCCGCTGGGCACCCTGCCCTACGTCAAGCCGTCCGAGTTCCCCTACACCTACGTCACCGACCCCAGCGTGGAGCGCGGCCCCCTGCCCGACTACCACAAGGAAGCCGGGGAGGCGCTGAAGAAGGCCGACCGCGACCAGCCCGTCTCGGCCCCGCAGGCGACCGGCCCGGTGCAGGACGTGGTGGAGCAGGAGCTGGGCCCCATCGGCGGCGCCGTCCGCACCGCCATCTCGGTCGAACCCCGAGACGGGCGCCTTTGCGTCTTCATGCCCCCGGTGGAGGATGCAGAGCATTACCTCGACCTCCTGAGCGCCGCCGAGCAGACGGCCAAGGACATGGGCCTGCCGATCCATATCGAGGGCTACGCGCCGCCCCATGACCCGCGGATCAACGTGATCCGCGTGGCCCCGGACCCCGGCGTGATCGAGGTGAACATCCACCCCGCCGACAGCTGGGAGGATTGCGTCGCCACCACCGAGGCGATCTACGAGGAGGCGCGGGGCTGCCGCCTTGGTGCCGACAAGTTCATGATCGACGGGCGGCACACCGGCACCGGCGGCGGCAACCACGTCGTGGTGGGGGGCGCGACGCCGAACGACTCGCCGTTCCTGCGGCGGCCGGACCTGCTGAAGTCGCTGATCCTGATCTGGCAGCGGCACCCGTCGCTGTCCTACCTCTTCTCTGGCCTCTTCATCGGTCCGACCTCCCAGGCCCCCCGGATCGACGAAGCCCGGCACGACACGCTCTACGAGCTGGAGATCGCGCTGAGCCAGATCCGCCCGCCCTCGGAAGGGCAGGTCCCGCCGCCCTGGCTGATCGACCGGCTGCTGCGCAACATGCTGACGGACGTGACCGGCAACACCCACCGGGCCGAGATCTGCATCGACAAGCTCTATTCGCCGGATGGGCCCACCGGCCGGCTCGGCCTCGTGGAGTTCCGCGGCTTCGAGATGCCGCCGCATCCGCGGATGAACCTCGCCCAGCAGCTGCTCATCCGCGCGATCATCGCCCGCTGCTGGAAGGCCCCCGTCGAGGGCAAGCCGATCCGCTGGGGCACGGTCCTGCACGACCGATACATGATGCCCCATTTCCTCTGGCAGGATCTGAACGCCCTGCTCGACGACCTGCGCGCCCACGGCTTCGACCTCGACCCGGTCTGGTACGAGGCGCAGGCCGAGTTCCGCTTCCCCTTCTGCGGCGAGGTGGAGGCCGAGGGGGTCAACCTCGAGATCCGGCAGGCGCTGGAACCCTGGCATGTCCTCGGGGAAACCGGCGCGATCGGGGGAACCGTGCGCTACACCGACAGTTCGGTTGAGAGACTGCAGGTCAAGCTGACCTCGCAATTCAAGGACCGATACACCGTCATGTGCAACAAGCGACCCGTGCCGCTGGCCGATGCGGGCACCTCCGGCGTGGCCGTGGGGGCCGTCCGCTTCAAGGCCTGGCAACCCGCCGAGGCGCTGCACCCGGTGTTGCCGGTCCACGCGCCACTGGTCTTCGACATCTACGATACCTGGACCGGCCGGGCGCTGGCAGGCTGCACCTACCACGTCGCCCACCCCGGCGGGCGCAATTACGACACCTTCCCCGTCAACGGCAACGAGGCCGAGGCGCGGCGGTTGGCCCGGTTCGAGCCGCACGGACATACGCCCGGCAGCTACACGCCGCGGACCGAGACCCCGCACCCCGAGTTCCCCCATACCCTCGACCTGAGGCGACCGGCGGGCCTGGGATGACGACGGCGAACCCCTCCGGCGCGGATCCCCATGCCGCGCTTCTGGCCGGCTACCAGGTGCCGCCCGGCGTCGCGGACGAATTGTTTGACGCCTCCGGCACGATGCGCCCGGTCTGGACGGGGTTCATGGACCAACTGGCCCGGCTGTCCCCCGAGGAGGTGGCGGCGCAGTTCGCCAAGGGCGACCAGTACCTCAAGGACGCCGGCGTCTTCTACCGCCAGTACAGCGGCGAGGCGGAGCAGGAGCGCGACTGGCCCCTGTCGCACATCCCGGTCATCCTGCCGGAGGTCGAATGGAATGCGATCTGCGACGGCCTCGCCCAGCGCGCGGACCTGCTGGAGGAGGTGGTGGCCGACCTTTTCGGACCTGCCCGGCTGGTGGCGGACGGGCACCTGCCCGCCGAACTGGTGGCGCAGAACCCCGAGTGGCACCTGCCGCTGGTCGGCGTGCGCCCCGCCTCGGGGCATTACCTGCATCTGCTGGCCTTCGAGATCGGGCGCTCGCCCAACGGATCGTGGCTGGTCCTCGGCGACCGGGCGCAGGCCCCCTCCGGCGCGGGCTTCGCGCTCGAGAACCGGGTCGCCACCTCGCGGACCTTCCCCGAA
>JAMWZF010000265.1 GCA_024304875.1 Paracoccaceae bacterium | reverse complement strand
GGGGTGCCGGATTCCAGATCGTTCAGCACGTCCTCGATGGCCGAGAGCTGGTCGTCCGTCTCCTGGTAGGGAAAGCGGGCGAGGAACTGGTCCCACATTCCCTCTGGCGGCGTAAGCTCCGGCGCGGTGCGCAGGGCGCGTTCGGCCGCGACGCGGATCAGCCGCTCGGCCATCTGCCGGATGCGCTCCTTCAGCCGGGCCTTCTTGGCCTGCCAGGCCCCACCGCCCAGCTTGTCCAAGAGGCCCTCCTCGTGGCCGTACTTGGACAGCAGCTCGATGTTCTCGACCGGCAGGTAGAGCTTGGCGTTCTCGGCGTATTCCAGCGTGAGGCACTCGTGCGCGGCCCCCGCGGCGGTGATGACCTCCATGCCGGTGAAGCGCCCGACGCCGTGGTCGACGTGGACGACGAGGTCGCCGGGGGTCAGGCTCTGGGTCTCGGTCAGGAAGTTCTCGGCCCGGCGCTTGCGCTTGGTCTGGCGGATCAGGCGGTCGCCGAGGACGTCCTGCTCGGAGATGACCGTGAGTCTTTGTTGGCCTACCGCTTCGCTACTTGAGGCCAGAGGCGCCTCGAAGCCATGCTCCAGCGCCCAGACCGCAAGATGCAGCCCGGCCTTCCCGACACGGGAGATGTCCGGCACCGGGATCGTCTCCGCCAGCCCCTCGTCCTCGATCAGGCCCGACAGCCGCTCCCGCGCGCCTTCGGAATAGGAGGCGACGACGACCGGCCCGTCCTCCAGTTTCTTGCGGATATGATCGGCCAAGGCCCCGAAGAGGCTGATGCTTTCCTGCTGCCGCTCCGGCGAGAAGTTGCGCCCCACGCGCCCGCCCGCGTCGATCACGCCGGGGCCGGAGGGCTGCGGCAGGGG
Organism: Paracoccaceae bacterium; assembly: GCA_024304875.1. Taxonomy (GTDB): domain Bacteria; phylum Pseudomonadota; class Alphaproteobacteria; order Rhodobacterales; family Rhodobacteraceae; genus JAMWZF01. Next base: position 3,796 of record JAMWZF010000265.1, on the reverse strand, counting down.
CGAGAAGGCCAGCACCCGGCGGTCGCCGAGGGCGGTGTCCCATTGCCCGGGCGCCAGGTACAGCGTCTCGGGCGGGGCCGGCTTGTAGACCGTGTCGATCCGCCCCTTCTGGGTCATCGCGTGGCGGCGCGTCTCACAGGCGTCCTGCACCATGAGCCAGCGCGCCTCGTGCGCGGCCATCGCCTGGTCGTCCATCGTCACGGAGGCGCCGGGCAGGTAGTCGAACAGGGTCTCCAGCCGCTCGTGGAAGAAGCCGAGCCAATGCTCCATCCCCGCCGCCTTCTGGCCGGCGCTGATGTGCTCGTAAAGCGGATCGTCGGTGCCCGCGGCGCCGAACTCGATGCGGTAGTTCTGGCGGAACCGGGTGATCGCCGCCTCGTCGAGGATGACCTCCGAGACCGGGGCCAGTTCCACCATCTCCAGCTTCTCGGTGGTCCGCTGGCTGCCGGGGTCGAAGCGCCGCGCGCCGTCGAGGACGTCTCCGAAGAGGTCGAGCCGCACCGGCCCGCCCTGCCCCGGCGGATAGATGTCGATGATGCCGCCGCGGATCGCGTAGTCGCCGGGCTCCATCACCGTGGGCGACTGGGAAAAGCCCATGCGGACGAGGAAGTTGCGCAGGCCCTCCTCGTCGATCCGGTCGCCGACGCGGGCGCGGAAGGCGGATTCGGTCAGGACCTCGCGGGCGGGAATTTTCTGGGTCGCCGCGTTCAGCGTCGTCAGCAGGACGAACTGCGCGGGCCGGTCGTGGACCAGGGCGGCGAGGGTCGCCATCCGGTGCGCCTCGACCTCGGCATTGGGCGACACCCGGTCGTAGGGCAGGCAGTCCCAGCCCGGAAACTCCAGCACCGGCATGTCGGGGGCAAAGAACCGCAGGGCATCGCGCATCGCCGCCAGCCGCTTGTCGTCGCGGGCGATGTGGATGACCGGGCCGCCGGCGCGGGCGGCCTCCTGCAGGACGAGCCTTGCGTCGAAGCCTTCCGGCGCGCCGCCGACGGTGATGCGGGTGGGACTGGACATAAGGCGGGGAAGTAATGGGCCGGGCGGGGGTGTCAACGGCTGATAGCGAAGGCGCGGGCCATGCCTTCAGGCCGGGCCGGGCCGACCCCTGCTAGAACCCCGGCCCCACGGCGAGGTTCTGGTACATCCCGTACATCGCGGTCACGAAGATCGAGATCATGCCGATCACCTGGGTCCAGAAGCGGTGGCGCATCAGGCGGCGGCGCAGGTCCTCTCCTGTCGGCTGCCCGGCCTCGATCAGCTTGGCCGTGTTGAGGCTCAGAAGGCCGACGATGGACATCGGGAAGAGGATCAGGAAGACGGCCTGGGCGAACTCGACATCGTACCAGAAGGCCAGCACCGCCAGGGTCGTCAGCAGGAAGCAGACGAAACCGAAGAGGACGAGGCCCGAGACCCGCCCGATATAGAGCATCCGGGCCACGTTGATGCGGACCATGTCCTCGAGATCCGCCTCGGCCTGGCCGCCCAGCTTGCGCGCCTTGCCCACCATGTCGAAGGGCACGCCGAGGACCCAGTAGGACGCCGAGGACCAGACCACGGCCAGCGCGATCCAGTACCACAGGTTCGAGAAGGACCGCATGTCGATCACTTCAAAGACGGCTTGTGTCCAGTCCAAGGGGCACCATGGGGGGAGAGGCAGCAGATGCGGCGGACCCTATGACGATCCCGCGGCAATGCCCAGACTTGCGGGCGACGCGGCCCCGTGGCAGGCCGTGAAGTGTGACGTTTTTCCCCGGGAGAGCCTGATGACATCCGCCCCCTTCCCCGCCAGCCGGCCCCGGCGCCTGCGCCGCACGCCCGCCCTGCGCGCGATGGTCCGCGAAAGCACGCTGACCCCGGCGGACTTCATCTGGCCGATCTTCGTGCGCGAAGGCACGGACGACGCGACCCCGGTGTCCTCGATGCCCGGCGTGTCGCGGCACACGGTGGACCGGGTCGGGGCGCTGGCGAAGGAGGCCCATGCCCTCGGCATCCCCGCCATCTGCATCTTTCCCTACACCGCGCAGGAGGCCCGGACGGCGGACTGCGCCATGGCCTGGGACGAAGGCAACATCGCCAACAGGGCGATCCGCGCGATCAAGGAGGCGGTGCCGGAGATGGCGGTGATGACCGACATCGCGCTCGACCCCTACAACATCGACGGGCAGGACGGCTACGTCCGGGACGGCGAGGTGGTGAACGACGAGACCGTCGAGGCACTGGTCAGGATGGCCCTCGCGCAGGCGGCCTCCGGCGCCGACATCCTCGGCCCCTCCGACATGATGGACGGGCGGATCGGCGCGATGCGGACGGCCCTCGAATCCGAGGGATACCAGCACGTCACGATCCTGTCCTACAGCGCCAAGTATGCCTCCGCCTTCTACGGCCCGTTCCGCGACGCCGTCGGCGCCTCGGCCGCGCTCAAGGGCGACAAGACCACCTACCAGATGGACCCCGGCAACGGGGACGAGGCGCTGCGGATGATCGCCCGCGACCTCGCCGAGGGGGCGGACATGGTCATGGTGAAGCCGGGGATGCCCTACCTCGACATCTGCCGCCGCGTGAAGGACCGCTTCGGCGTGCCGACCTTCGCCTACCAGGTCAGCGGGGAGTACGCGATGCTCCAGGCCGCGGCAGGGAACGGCTGGCTGAATGGCGAGAAGGTCATGCTCGAGAGCCTGATGGCCTTCAAGCGGGCGGGCTGCGACGGAGTGTTGACCTACTACGCGCCCGAGGCGGCGCGGGTGCTGAACGGCTGAACCCCGCCGACACGCCCGCGCGCACATCTTGGGGCTGACAGACGGCCCCATGCCGTCTATTGTTGCGCCCATAAAGGGCGGCAAACGCCCGCGAGCAGACGAGGCGGACATTATGAACATTCTGAACAGACGAGAGCTGTTGCTCGGTGGCGGCGCGGCGATGACGGCGCTGTCGGCCTGCGGCAATCCCATCGGCGGCCAGGGCGCCGCGATGATCGACAGCCGGGTGGACGAGACGCTGAACTTCATGTTCTCGCAGTACCCGGGCACCCGCGACCTCGACGCCAAGGCCGTGGGCAAGCTGGTCATTCCGGTGGTGACCGAGGCCGGTCTGGGCTTCGGCGGGTCCTTCGGCCGCGGCGCCCTGCGCGTCGGCCCCTCGACGGTCGACTACTATTCCGCGACAGCCCTGTCGGGCGGTCTGCAGATCGGCGCACAGCAGTTCAGCCACGTCCTGTTCTTCATGACCGAGGACGCGCTGATGACCTTCCGGACCTCCAACGGCTGGGCCCTGGGCGCGGATGCCGAATACGTCCTGAACACCGAGGCCGAGAACATCCGGGCCGAGACGACGACCTCGATGACGCCGGTGATCGCCGTGATCTTCGCGCAGGCCGGCCTGCGTGTCGGCGCGACGGTGGAGGGCACGAAATACACCCGGATCATTCCCTGATCCGGGTCCTGCCGCCACAGAACCCCGCGCACGGCAGGAACCGTTAACCACATTTGAACGTTCTCGGTTCAGACACCGAACAGATTGGTTAACGGGAGGGGACGCGATGTCACCGCACAGATTGACGTTCTGGCTGAGGCAGCCGGCCCGGGGCCTCGACCGCGTCATGCGCAAGGCCCTGACGCTGGTCCTGCCACCGGACGATCCATCGACTCAGCCGCGCGTCGTGCTTGTCCCTGTCCGGCGACGCCGGTCGCGCCAACCCCGGAGCTGACCTCTCCTCGATCCTCCATTTGCGGCAGAACCTGTCGCTCCCTGTCTTTCGTCCCGCTGCCGAGCCGCTAGGCTGCGCCGGAGAACGGGGAGA
>JAMWZF010000264.1 GCA_024304875.1 Paracoccaceae bacterium | reverse complement strand
AGGACGAAGGTGCCGATGCCCGCCCGCTCGGCGGCCTCGAGCAGGGCGACTGTGGCGCCGTGATCCACCGCCCAGGCCTCCGCCGGCGCGCCGCTGCGCGAGGCGAGGCAGGAGATCACCGCATCCCCGCCGAGGGCCGTCGCGGCCGCCGCGGCGCCCGGCTCGGTCAGGTCCGCCCGAACCAGCCGCACGGCATCGGGAAGACCGGCGCGGGCGGGATCGCGGACCGGGCAGATCACCTCGTGACCGGCCGCCAGAAGGGCCAGCGCCGTGGCCCGGCCGATGGTGCCGGTCGCTCCCGCGAGGATCACCCGCTGTCCCATCGTCCAGATAGCTCCTTGATCTTGCCGCGCCGACCGGCCTAGTGACGGTCGGGTAAGACCCCAGTGAACCGGAGCACCCGCGATGTCCGCCAATGCCCGCGGCGCCCTGCTGGCGCTCCTCGCCTTCGGCATCTTCGCTACCCACGACGTCTTCATCAAGGTGCTGGGCGGGATCTATTCGCCGGTGCAGATCGTGTTCTTCTCGGTCCTGCTGTCCTTCCCCCTGGCGACGATCATGATGATGCGGGACGTCCAGCCCGGCACGCTGGTGCCCCGGCACCCGGTCTGGATCGCGGTGCGCACGGCGGCGGCGGTGCTGACCGGCTTCTGCGCCTTCTACGCCTTCTCGGTCCTGCCGCTGGCGCAGACCTACGCCATCCTCTTCGCCGCGCCGCTGCTGATCACGGTGCTGGCCATCCCGATCCTGGGCGAGAAGGTGCGCATCCGGCGCTGGCTGGCGGTTCTGGTCGGCCTGGCGGGGGTGCTGGTGGTGCTGCGGCCGGGCGGAACCACGCTTGGCCTCGGGCACGCCGCGGCGCTGGTGGCGGCCTTCGGCGGGGCCCTGTCCTCGGTCATCGTGCGCAAGATCGGGGCCGAGGAGCGGCCGGTGGTCCTGCTGCTCTACCCGATGGTGGGCAACTTCGTGATCATGGGCGTGGCCCTGGCCTGGGTCTACGAGCCCATGCCGGTGCAGCACCTGGGCTACCTCGCCATCATCGCGGCCCTGGCCTGGACGGCCTCGCGCATCCAGATCACCGCCTACTCCCAGGGCGAGGCGGCGATCATCGCGCCGATGCAGTATTCCCAGATCCTCTGGGCGGCGGGGTACGGGTTCCTGTTCTTCGACGAGAGGCTCGACCGCTGGACGGCCATCGGTGCCGGAATCATCATCGCTTCGGGGGTCTACATCGTCCTGCGCGAGGCGCGCGGCCAATCGGCCGTGACGCCGGTGCTGCGAACACGGTCCCGGACCGAAATGGCCACCTCGCTGAGGATCGGAACGCTGCTGCGGCTCCGGGGCCAGCACCCGGACGGCACCGCCGCGTCGAGGGTCCATCCGCCCCACTAACCCCTTGCCAAACCCCGCCCCGCCCGCTACTGCGCCGGGCACGGTCGGAGTGTAGCTCAGCCTGGTAGAGCACTGTCTTCGGGAGGCAGGGGTCGGAGGTTCGAATCCTCTCACTCCGACCAGATTTCACAGGAATAATCGTAAGTGTGAGACAGCGAGCCAAGGTTCGCTGAACTTGCTCACCCTTTCCCGCGGCCCTGGCGGCTGGTTTCCTGCGGACCAACCCCAAGCGCAGGGGCACCGTTTCCCAAGAAGCTTGGGTGTGTCCGGCAAAAAGAATTGCCGTGATCCTGGTGTCAGCTGAACCGAGGTCCCAGGGACGCAGATGGACGCAATCGCATTTCAGAATCGGCCATCGCCTTTCGATGACGTTGTCGTGGAGGATCCGACCTTTCCCATCCACCGCTCAAAGGTAGACTTGCCTCCCCTCCCGATCCCGACGATCCTCGGGCAGAGCGGGCGAGGGCGGCACATGACGACATGAACCTGAGATCCCTTCAGCTTTTCCGGCAAATCGTCATTACAGGCTCGCTGGCTGAAGCCTCGCGGCGGATCAACATGTCGGCCTCTGCCGCAAGCCGTTTACTGTCGCTGCTGGAAGCGGAGCTCGACCTTACACTGTTCAGCCGGGAAAAGCGGCAACTGGTTCTGACCGATGACGGCGACATCCTCTATCGGCGGCTGATGCAGACGCTCGACGGGCTGGACGGGATCCCGGCCCTAGCCAGCGACATCCGCAACCGCTCGCATCGCCGGCTGACGCTTGTGACCGCCGCGCCGATCGCGCGCACGCTGGTTTCTCCCGCGCTCGCCCGGATGGAAGCGGGCGGACGCTCGATGCAATGTTCGCTGAACGTCGAGACCCGCTTCGACATCGAAAGCAAGGTCGCCGCACGAAGCTACAACCTTGGCCTGATCTCTCTCCCGGTGGAGAACGCGATCCTCGAAGTCGACGTGGAGCCGATACTCCAGGTGGGGGTCGAGGTCCTGATGCCCAGGGAGCACCCCTTGGCGGGGAAGGACACAGTCACGGTCGAAGACATCGCGGGAGAGCGGTTCGTCGCGCTGCGGCCCGGACAGCGATGGCGCGACCGGCTGGACCAGGTGCTGGGCCTGGCCGGCCATGACCCCGAGGTCTCGGTCGAGACCAGCTCGAGCATCGTTGCGCTGCAACTCGTGCGCGACCGGCTGGGGATCACCCTGACCGACCGTGCCTCGATCGACTTGCAGAAGGACGATGCCGCCGTCCTGCGCCCCTTGGCCGACACTCCGCCGACGACTTATGCGGCGATCCATGCGCCGGGGCCGCGCGCTCCGCTCGCCACCACGTTCCTCGATGCGGTGAGTGAGATAGTGGAGACGCGGCGCGCTGCCGACCCCGAGGCGGCGGCAATGCTCGAGCTGATCTGAACGCTCAGCCAAGCAGGGTCGCCGCACGCTCCTCCGCAGCCTCGGCCAGCCGGCGGGCGATCGCCGGACTTTGCCCGACATAGCCAGCCGGGTCCAGAAGGGCCCGCAGTTCGTCCTCGCCCATTGCGCGAACCTCCGGCACCTCCAGAAGCTTGGTCTCGAGATCTTTGCCGCCTTCAACCATGCCCTCCACCGCGTGATGTACCAGATCGTGGGCGCGCGACCGTCCGGCGACGGGGGCCAGCGCCATCATCAGCCGTTCGGTGGCGACAAGGCCGCCCGTCCTCATCAGGTTCTCGCGCATCCGCTGGGGGTGTACCTCGAGCCGGTCGAGAAGGCGCTCCAGATCGCCGGCGACGGTCCAAGCCAGTGGCAGCGCGGTGTCGAGAACAGAAGACAACAGGTGATTGGCGGCTGCGTCGCCCTCGTGGCTCGACAGGCCAGCCTCCAGCGCGGGCGCTGCCTGGGCCCGCAGCCGAGAGCATTCGGCCTGCAGCCGCACGACGTGTTTTGGGTTTATCTTGTGCGGCATGGTCGAACTGCCGACGACGCCCAGGTCCAAGCGCTCGCTCAGTTCGCCGATCTCCTCGGTCATGAGCACATAGGCCTCGCGGGCGATCCGCTCGGTCGTCATTCCAAACATCGCCAGCTGAACGACGTATTCGACGAAGAGATCGTTCACCGTGCGGCCCGGCACGGCAAGCTCTCCCAGGTCGAGTTCCCGCGCGAGCGCCGCCATGAGCGCCGGTCCGTCCTCGCCATAGCTGTGGAAGGCACCCACCGCCCCGCCGAAGGGCAGGCGGAAACTCCGCCGCCCGGCATCGTCGAGCCGGTCCACGGCCCGCCCCAGTTCCTCGATCCAACCGGCGACCTTGAAGCCGAAGGTGATCGGCACCGCGTGGCGTCGGTTCGTTCGCCCGGCCATCGGTGTTTCGGCATGGTCCCGCGCCAAGACGGCGAGACGCTCAAAACTGCGCGCAAGCGCGGCATCCATGCTGCCGCGCGCATGCCGGACCAGAAGCAGCCGCCCGGTCTGCATGACGTTCTGTGTCGTCGCCCCCCAATGGACGTAGCGGCCCGCTTCTCCGGCGTTCTCGGCAAGGCACCGGGTGAGCGACAGGATGGGTGCCATCGTGCGCCGGATGGACTGGCGCAGACGATCCTCGCCGATCGCCTCGATACGGGCGTGGCGGGTGATCTCTTCGGCGGCCCAGGCCGGGATCATCCCGATCTCCGCCTGGGCTCGAGCCAGAGCCGCCTCGACATCCAGCCATGACTGCCAGATCGAGCGGTCGGAGAACAGGGTCTCCGGCGTCAAGGTCTGTGCGGGGTCGTCCGTCATGGCATCATTTCCTCGGCCATTGTTTCGGTCGTCTCGAACCGCGGCGCGGCCGCCAGGAGCTGCCGTGTGTAGTCCGTCTCGGGCCTGGTCAGCACGGTTTCAGCCGGCCCCGACTCGATCAGCTTGCCGTTCAGCATCACCGCGACCCGGGTCGCTATCTGGTGCACCACCGCCATGTCGTGGGTGATGAGCAGGCAGGTCAGCCCCAGATCGCGTTGGAGCTGTGCCAGGAGGTTCAGGATCTGCGCCTGAACGCTGACATCGAGCGCCGAGGTCGGCTCGTCGCAGACCAGCATCCGCGGATCGGTCACGAGGGCCCGGGCGATGGCCACCCGCTGTCGCTGCCCGCCGGACAGCTGCGAGGGATAGGAATGCAGCAGGCGATCCGGCAGGCGGACCAGTTCCATCGTCTGGCGGGCCTTCTCGCGGCGGGAGCGCGCGTCGCCCTCGCCGCGCAAGGCGAGCGGTCGCGCGATGATCTCGGCCAGCGTGCGCCGCGGGTTGAGCGAAGAATAGGGATCCTGG
>JAMWZF010000263.1 GCA_024304875.1 Paracoccaceae bacterium | reverse complement strand
CGCCCTGACGGCGACGTGACTGGCGCCCCGCCCGCCCCTCTGGCAACCATTGGTGCCATGCGCAGCCTGACCCTTTCCCTCACCCTCCTCGCCACCGCCGCCACCGCGCAGGAGCCGATGTCCGCCGCCGAGTTCGAGGCCTATGCCAAGGGCCGGACCCTGACCTTCTCCACCGCCCAAGGCCCCTACGGGGTCGAGCGCTACCTGCCCGGTCGCCAGGTGATCTGGTCCTTCCTCGACGGCCAGTGCGAGGAGGGCGAATGGTACGAGGAGAACGGCGCGATCTGCTTCCTCTACGACTTCGACGAGACGCCCCAGTGCTGGGAGATGTACCGCGAAGGCGACCGCATCCGCGCCGTCTTCATGAACGAGCCCGGGACGACGGTCCTCTACGAGGCGATCGACGACGACGAGCCGCTGATCTGCGACGATTTCGGTGTGTGAGCAGCGGTCCGGGCCGGTGTCGGCCCGGCGAAAGGTCCGGTGGACCTTTCGAGCTGGGAACGGGCGGAGCCCCCCGGTCCGTTACTTAGAACAGGCTGCCCTGCTCGGGCTTGGGCTTCGGTACCTTCGGCTTCGGTCCGCTCCCGCCGATGGCCAGCTTGCCGTCCCGGAACTCGATCTCCAGCGCCCCCGCCTGCGCCGCGGCTTCGGCCGTGGTCAGCACCGCCTCGCCGCTGCGGACGACGGCATAGCCGCGCTCCAGCGTGGCCCGGTAGCTGAGCGTCTCGTTCATCCGGGCGCTGGCGGTCAGCCTGTCGCGGCGGGCGGTCAGGATCCGCTCCATCGCCGGCGCCATCCTGGCGGTCAGGCGCTGAAGTGTCTGCCGGTCCGAAGTGATCCGCGCCTGGATCGCCTGGGGGCGCAGGCCGCCGGAGATGCGGGCCAGCGCAGTCCCCTTCAGATGCACGATCCCCCGCAGCGCCCGTGGCAGCGCCTCGGCTCGCGCGTCCAGCCGCTGCTCGGCCTCGCGCAGGATGCTCTCGGGCTTCGGCAGGGCGCGGGCGAGGTCGCGCAGCCGCTCGCCCCGCCGGTCGAGGGTCATCGCAAGCGCCCCGGTCAGCCGGGCCCCCTGCCCGTCCAGCCAGGCCTTCAGTTCCACCCGCACCGGCACCGCCATCTCGGCGGCGGCGGTCGGCGTCGGTGCCCGGCGGTCGGCGGCGAAGTCGATGAGAGTCGTATCCGTCTCGTGCCCCACGGCGGAAATCAGGGGAATCGCGCTCATCGCGGCGGCGCGGACCACGATCTCCTCGTTGAAACCCCAGAGGTCCTCGATCGACCCGCCGCCCCGTGCGACGATGATCAGATCGGGCCGGGGCAGGGCACCGCCGGGGGTGAGCCTGTTGAAGCCCTCGATCGCCCGGGCCACTTCGGGGGCGCAGTTCTGGCCCTGCACGGCCACGGGCCAGACCAGCACCTTGCGCGGGAACCGGTCGCGCAGGCGGTGCAGGATGTCGCGGATCACCGCCCCCTGCGGCGAAGTCACGACGCCAATGATGTCAGGCAGATAGGGCAGCCTCTTCTTGCGGCCCTCGTCGAACAGCCCCTCGGCGGCCAGTGCCTTGCGCCGTCGCTCCAGCATCGCCATCAGCGCGCCCTCGCCGGCGACGGTGATCTCGTCGACGTTGAGGTTGTACTTCGACTGCGGGCCGAAGGTGCTGAGGCGCCCGGTCACGATGACCTCCAGCCCCTCCTCCGGCATCACCGAGAGGCCCGCCACCTGCCCCTTCCAGGTGTTGCAGGCCAGGACGTTCCGGTCGTCCTTGACGTCGTAGTAGAGGTGGCCCGACTTGGCGCGGACCACCCGGCCCACCTCGCCCCGCACGCGGATGCGGCCGAACTCCCCCTCGAGCGTGCGCTTGACCGCCCCGGTCAGTTCGCTGACGGAGAATTCCGGCGTATTGCGTCCCGGCGCGTCGTCGTCGATCAGGTCCATGCTCTTGTGCCCTCTTTTGGCTGACCCTAGAGAGGCCGGGACCGGAGGGAAAGCGCATGAACATCCTGATCCTCGGCGGCGGCGGGCGCGAACACGCCCTGGCCTGGGCCGCCCTGCAGAACCCCAAGTGCGACCGGCTGATCGTGGCTCCCGGCAACGCCGGCACCGCGGCCATAGCCGAGAACGCGCGCCTCGATATCGAGGACGGGGACGCGGTGGCGGAATTCGCCGCCGAGAACGGGGTGGATTTCGTCATCGTCGGCCCCGAAGCACCCCTGGTCGCCGGCGTGGCGGACCGCCTGCGCGATGCCGGACTTGCAGTTTTCGGACCTTCGGCTGCCGCGGCGCAGCTTGAAGGGTCGAAGTCTTTCACAAAGTCGATCTGCGACGCCGCCGGTGCCCCCACAGCCGCCTACGCTCATTTCACCGACCTGGACGCCGCCCTCGCCCACGTGGAGACGCAGGGCGCCCCCATCGTGATCAAGGCGGACGGCCTTGCTGCGGGCAAGGGCGTCATCGTGGCGATGGACCTCGAGACCGCAAGGGAAGCCGTCCGCGACATCCTCGGCGGCCAGTTCGGACAGGCCGAGGTGGTGATCGAGGAGTTCATGTCCGGCGAGGAGGCCTCCCTCTTCGTCCTCGTCGACGGCACCGAGTGCCTGCCGGTCGGCACCGCCCAGGACCACAAGCGCGCCTTCGACGGCGACGAAGGGCCGAACACCGGCGGCATGGGCGCCTATTCCCCCGCCCCGGTGCTCACCGACGCGCTGGTCGAGAAGACGATGGCAGAGATCGTCCGCCCCACGATGGCCGAGATGGCCCGGCGCGGCACGCCCTATTCCGGCGTCCTCTACGCCGGCCTGATGATCGAGGACGGCCAGCCGCGCCTCGTCGAATACAACTGCCGCTGGGGCGATCCCGAGTGCCAGGCCCTGATGATGCGGCTTGGGGCGCAGGCGCTCGACCTGATGCTCGCCTGCGCCGAGGGGCGGCTGGGCGCGGCGCAGGTCGCCTGGGCCGACGACCACGCGATGACGGTGGTGCTGGCCGCCAAGGGCTATCCCGGCGCCTATGACAAAGGCAGCGAGATCAGGGGGCTGGAGGCCCTCCCGGAGACCAGCAGCGAGATGATGTTCCACGCCGGCACGACCGAGACCGAGGGCAAGATCACGGCAAACGGCGGCCGTGTCCTCAACGCCACCGCCCGTGGCGCCACACTGCGGGAGGCACGGGACCGGGCCTATGCCCTGGCCGAGGCCACCGACTGGCCCCAGGGGTTCTGGCGCAGCGACATCGGCTGGCGCGCGCTCTGATCTTCATTCTGGCCGAAAAACGCAGACCACGCCGACACAAGCGACCGGTCGACAGGAACGCTCACGTCCTCACGTCGCAGCAGGCCCCCGAACATACAAAAGCCGCGCCCGGTAGGCGCGGCTTTTCAATTCGGTAGCGGGCGAAGCTCAGGCCGCGGCGGCGCGGCTCACCAGGACGTCGCCGATCTCCTTTGCGGCGGCGTCCTCGTCATTGCCGGCGACGGCCGCGACCTCGCGGGTCAGGCGCTCCAGCGCGGCCTCGTAAAGCTGACGCTCGGAGTAGGACTGTTCGCGCTGGTCGTCGGCGCGGTGCAGGTCGCGGACCACTTCGGCGATGGCGATCAGGTCGCCCGAATTGATCTTCTGCTCGTACTCCTGGGCGCGGCGGGACCACATGGCCTTCTTGACCCGGGCCTTGCCCTTGAGGGTCTTCATGGCATGGGCCACCACGTCGGGCGAGGAGAGAGAGCGCATGCCCACTTCCTCGGCCTTGTAGGTCGGCACCTTGACCATCATCTTGTCCTTCTCGAAGGAGATGACGAACATCTCCAGCTCGAAACCCGCCACTTCCTCCTTCTCGATCGACACGATCTGGCCGACGCCATGAGCCGGGTAGACGACGAAGTCGTTGGGGCTGAATTCTGTTTTCTTGGCCTTGCTCATCCAAGGGCTCCTTTGAAACGGGGCTGAACCCGGGGGACCAGGCGACAAAAAGACCGGCGGGTCCGATAAGCCCCGTCAGTCATCTCCGCCCTGTCAGGATCACGATTCCAGCAGCATCGCTAGGTAATATAGCACAAAACGGGCATGAATGGAAGGACCATGCCCGTGACGCGGCGTTGCAGCGCCGATGCGCCCGATCAGCCCCCTTCGCCCGGGGCTTCCGAGAAGAGTTCCATCTTGCCTTCCTTGCCGTCCATCTCCTCGGCGTTCGGCAGGGGGTCCTTGCGGGTCACGATGACCGGCCACATCTCGGAATACTTCCGGTTGAATTCGACCCATTTCTCCATGTCCGGCTCGGTGTCGGGCCGGATCGCGTCGGCCGGGCACTCGGGCTCGCAGACGCCGCAGTCGATGCATTCGTCGGGGTGGATCACCAGCATGTTCTCGCCCTCGTAGAAGCAGTCCACGGGGCAGACCTCCACGCAGTCGGTGTATTTGCAGGCGATGCAGTTGTCGTTGACGATATAGGTCATGGTGCCTTCCGGGTGTCCTGATCCCGCAGATAGAACAGGGCGCGGGCAGCCGCAACAGGGGCCGGGCCTGCCGGCCGAGGTTAGGAACCGATGTCCTCGTAAAGCGCCTGCGCCTCGGACGCCGGTCCCCGTCGATGGGGCAATCCCAGAACGCGCACCACCCGCACCGCGTCGCCCTGCGGGAAGGTCAGGACCTGGCCGACGGCGACGGCGCGGCCCGGTTTGGTCACCCGCTGCCCGTCGAC
>JAMWZF010000262.1 GCA_024304875.1 Paracoccaceae bacterium | reverse complement strand
GGCTTGGATTGCGCCATTGCCGCAGGCCGCTGAAGTCCGCTGCCGGAATCGGGGTCCCGGTCATCATCGCCAGTTGCATCTCGGGCCGGCCGGCGAACCGTTCGAACGGCCAGACGACGATGTCGGCCTCGGGGAAGGTCTGGGCGACCTCGCGGATCACGTCGCGCCAGCGCCGGGGCTGCGCGACCAGCCGGTCGAGCATGCCCGCATCGGGCACCCGGTGTCCGCGGGCGACGGCATAGGCGAGCGAGGAGGCCCAGAAGGCGTCGTAGGCCCGGACGGCAAGGATGATCCGGGTGCAGGCCCCGGCGAACCCCTCGCGGAAGCGCATCAGCCGTTCGTCGAGGCAGGGGTAGAAGACGCGGTGGCGCAGGTTGTTGCGGACCGCGCCGATCATGTTCTCTTCCGAGACGATGAGATGCGTGACGCCCATGCGGCGATGGCGCTCCACCTCGACACGGATCAGGCCGGAGGTCCGGGCGGCCCGCTGTTCGAGCTGGAGCGTGATCTCTTCGGGGCGGCGGATCAGGGCCGAGAACAGGCCCGCGCGGGTCCGCTGCGGTGTCCAGGACGCGATGCCGCGGGCCCGCAGGCGGGCCGTGTTCCCTTCGAGAAAGGACTGGAGCGTGGTGGACGCGGTGCGATGCGCCCCGATGTGCAGTATCACGTCCAAGGTCCGGCAGCCCCCGCGCCAGGCCCGGAGCGGACCCCGGGCGAATTTCACTGGAGCCGGAGCCTGACGCAGTAACCTTGAGAATTCCCTTATACGGAAAATTGTTCGAAAACGGGGGCTCGCGGGCTTAGTTTCCGCGGCCTTGACGTATATATCCCTGCCCATGACCATGCGCCTCGTCCGGGCTGTCGCCCTAGGTATCGCCGCCGGCCTCGCCGGTGTCATGTCCGCCCCGGTCCTGGCCCAGGAGGCGCAGGACGCCGTTGCGGAGGCCGAGGAGGTGAGCGCCGTGGAGCTCTGGCAGGCCGACCCGACCCGCATCTTCGATGCCTCCGAAATCGCTTTGGAGGATTTTCTCTGGCTGGCCCGGCCCGTCGTCGTCTTTGCCGACACGTCGGCCGACCCCAGTTTCCAACGACAGATGGAGCTTCTGGCCGCGCGGCCGGAGGACCTGGCCGAGCGGGACGTTCTGCTGGTGGTCGATACCGACCCCGGCGCCCTCTCCTCGGTCCGCGAGCAGCTTCGCCCCCGCGGCTTCATGCTGGCGATCATCGGCAAGGACGGGCAGATCAAGCTGCGCAAGCCGCTGCCCTGGGACGTGCGCGAGCTGACCCGCTCGATCGACAAGATGCCGCTGCGCCGGCAGGAGATCGACGAGGCGCGCGGGTTCTGAGGCAGGACCGAGGGCGCGGCGCCGCAGGCCGCCGCCCTAGCCATGCCGCATGTCCCGCACAGCCAGCGCCAGCGCCGCGCCGATGACGACGGCGAGGGCCAGGCCCAGGGCCAGCGGCACCGGGGCGCCCGTCGCCATGATGCCGACGGCCACCCAGCGCGCTCCGAAGACCACCGCGGCGCCGATCACCCAGAACCACAGCCGCAGCGCGCGGCCCCGGCCGAGGGCATAGACCATCGCGAAGGCCGCAAGCGCGGCGAGAGGGGTCAGGCGCAGCATCCAGGGGCCGGCCTGGCTGTCGCTCTCCATCGCGACGCGCACACCGATCCGGTCGAACCCGTAGCCCGCCGCCAGCCCCGCCACGAGGGCGAGGACCAGCGCGAGGGACAGGCGCAGGGGCCGGCTCATCTCGGGTCCCGACGGATCATTCGAACTCCATGATCACGTCGTCCACGCCCATGCTGTCGCCGGGGGCGGCGTTGACCTTGCTGACCACGGCCTTGCGCTCGGCCCGCAGGATGTTCTCCATCTTCATCGCCTCGACGGTGCAGAGCGGCTGGCCCTCGTGCACCTCGTCGCCGACCTCGACGTTCACCGCCCGGATCAGGCCCGGCATCGGGCAGAGGAGCAGCCTGGAGGTGTCCGCCGCCTGCTTTTCCGGCATCAGCAGGGACAATTCGTGCTGGCGCGGGCTGCGGACGTGCACCGCGAGGTCGGCCCCGCGCGAGCGGATCCGGAAGCCGCCCGAGATCTTGTCGACCTTGAGCACCAGCGGCGCGTAGTCGACCTCGAGCCGGGCGAGGCTGTCGCCCGGTGTCCAGTCGCTCTCGACCCGGATCTTGTCGCCGTCCTCGAAGTGGACATCGGCGCCCTTGCGGTCGGCCGCGACAGTGACGGGGAAGGTCTCGCCCTGCGCGGTCACGACCCAGTCCTCGCCCACGTGCCGTTCGTGATTGCCCAGCCGGCCCGAGACGCGGGTGCGCCGGATCTCGGCCACGCGGTTCATCGCGGCGGCGCTCGCGGCGATGCGCTTGAGGTCGCCCGCCCGGATCGTCGCGCCGGCGAAGCCCTCGGGGTATTCCTCGGCGATGAAGGCGGTGGTGATCTCGCCGCTGGCGAAGCGGGGGTGGTCCATCACGGCGCTGAGGAAGGGAATGTTGTGGCCGATCCCCTCGACCTCGAAGGCGTCGAGGGCGGTGCGCATCTCCTGGATCGCGGCGCTGCGGGTGCGGCCCCAGGTACAGAGCTTGGCGATCATCGGGTCGTAGAACATGCTGATCTCGCCGCCCTCGAAGACGCCGGTGTCGTTGCGGACGGCGCGGGCCTTCTCCTGCACCTCCTGCGGCGGGCGGTAGCGGGTCAGCCGGCCGATCGAGGGCAGGAAGTTGCGATAGGGGTCCTCGGCATAAAGACGGCTCTCGATCGCCCAGCCGTCGATCCTCACGTCGTCCTGGCTGATGGAGAGCGGCTCGCCGTTCGCCACGCGGATCATCTGCTCGACGAGGTCGATGCCGGTGATCAGCTCGGTCACCGGGTGTTCGACCTGAAGCCGGGTGTTCATCTCGAGGAAGTAGAAGTTGCGGTCGCCGTCGACGATGAACTCGACCGTCCCGGCGCTGGTGTAGCCCACGGCCTTGGCCAGGGCGCAGGACTGCTCGCCCATCGCCCGGCGCGTCTCCTCGTCGAGGAAGGGGGACGGGGCCTCCTCGATCACCTTCTGGTTCCGGCGCTGGATGCTGCATTCCCGCTCGTTGAGGTAGATGCAGTTGCCATGGCTGTCGGCGAGGACCTGGATCTCGATGTGGCGAGGTTGCGTGACGAACTTCTCGATGAAGATGCGGTCGTCTCCGAAGCTGCTCGCCGCCTCGTTCTTCGACGACTGGAAGCCCTCGCGCGCCTCGGCGTCGTTCCAGGCGATGCGCATGCCCTTGCCGCCGCCGCCGGCGCTGGCCTTGATCATCACCGGGTAGCCGATGTCATTGCTGATGCGCACCGCCTCCTCGGCGTCCTCGATCAGCCCCATGTATCCGGGGACGGTGCTGACCCCGGCCTCCTGGGCGATCTTCTTGGAGGTGATCTTGTCGCCCATCGCCTCGATCGCGCCCTTGGGCGGGCCGACGAAGGCGACCCCCTCGGCCTCCAGCGCCTCGGCGAACTTGGGGTTCTCGGAGAGGAAGCCGTAGCCGGGGTGGACGGCCTCGGCGCCGGTGGCGCGGATCGCCTCCATGATCCTGTCGATCACGATGTAGGACTGGTTCGCCGGGGGCGGGCCGATGTGGACCGCCTCGTCCGCCATCCGCACGTGCAGGGCATGGGCGTCGGCGTCGGAATAGACGGCGACCGTGGCGATCCCCATCTTGCGGGCGGTCTTGATGACCCGGCAGGCGATCTCGCCGCGGTTTGCGATCAGGATCTTGTCGAACATCTGGGCAGCGTCCCCTCGAACGGCAAACGGCCGCGGCGGGGTCTGCCCCGCGCGGCCGTCATGGTGGTGGATGTGATGGCACGCGAATGGGCCGCGCCGCCCGTGGTCCGGGGCAGCGCGGCAACGACGCCCGCGCAGGCGGTCAGATCAGCACTGGCTGGGGTAGGTCCGGCAATAGACGACGTTCGCCGCGGCGCCGACCACGGCGCCTGTCGCGGCGTCGCCTTCGAGGACCATGGCCGTGCCGGCACCGGCGCCGGCACCGATGAGAGCCTGCTCGCCCAAGGTGTCGCCACAGGCCGACAGCGCGGCAAGGGCGGTGAGGGCAAGCGCCCAGTTGCGGAACTGCATCGTGAAATACCTCTCGGGTTTCTTGTCGTGTGCCTGTTCGTTCTGCCGTGTCGGGACGTTGCCCGTCCTGTCAGTCTATCCGTAGCCGACTCGTAAGAAAAGGGTGGCCTGATCCCAGAGGGACCAGACCACCCCGAAGGGGAAGGGTAACGGTTTTGACAGTTTGCCCCTCGGCGCTTGCTGGACCGCCTCGGGACAAGGTCGAGATTGGCCGCAAATCGGCGTGGTGCATAGCGCCCTTGGCGCGACTGGCGGATTTCGGCGCGATCTTGCCTGTCTAAAAGGACAATAGGCGAGTTTACGCCCAAATTACACGTTAAGCGCGAGTGACCGGTCATGAGGGACGCCTCGGTCGAGGCGGCAGGAGAGCCGCACAGACGCTCATGGTGTCCAGTCCGGATCGAAGATCTCCGGAAACGACGCCTGAGCCCGGGTCCAGTCGACCCGCAGAAGCGATTCGTAGCTTTCCGGGTCGAAGGGCTCTTCGGCGGGCACCACCTCGCGGCCGAACAGCCAGGACAGGCGGCCGGCATCGAGATTGCCGCGCTCGAAGGGGTCGGTGCCGAAGTGCTCCTTGA
>JAMWZF010000261.1 GCA_024304875.1 Paracoccaceae bacterium | reverse complement strand
AGGGTCGGCCGCTCGCCCCGGCTGTCGCCGGGCTCCTGGCCACGCCCACGCGCCAGCAGCTGACCGTGCTTGCCGCCGGATGGCCGGAGTCCGGCGAGGACGCCGAGATCGCGGACGACGCCACGCCCCTCTACCTGCACCTCTTCGAGGCGTTCGACTTCGCGGACCTCTCCGAATGTCGCTGCCTCTATGCCGGCGGGCGAATGTCGGTCAGCTCGCACTGTCAGCGGTCCAGCGTGAAGGTTCGGACCGAGGCGATGGAGAGGGCCTGCGCCCTCATCGCGGACACGATGCCGGGCCTCGGCCCCTTCATTGCGCAGTTCGTCCTGCTGCCATGGCGGAGCCCGGCGCTCATCGACATCAACCCGGGGCTGAGCGCGGCCGATCTGGACGCCCTCGATGCGCTGATGCAGCCAGCCGCCTGACGACGACGACGAAGGACCGACCGATGAGCGACCCACTCGACCTGCCTGCCAGCATCGCCCCCCCGCCCGAGATGGAGGCGATGGCGCTGGCCCTCGAACAGGTCACCCTCGAGGCGCTGGAAACCGACGCCGCGGACCGCGCCGAGGCGGGAGACACCGAAACACCGCCGCTGCGGGCCTTTCTCCTCCTCGATGCCTCGCAAAGCGCCGACATCCCCGTGCTGGCCGGGGCCTTCGCCGAAGAGGCCCGGTGCCTGTTCGACGGTCAGGCCCTCGAGGACCTGGGCGACGTCGGGCCCTGGCTGATCGAGTTGAAACGCCACGGCAACGCCTTCGACTGGTTCGTCGAGGACGGCTGGGGCAGCAACTGGGGCATCGTGATCCAGACCCGGCTGACCCTGGCCAGGCTCAAGGTCCACCTCAAGAAATTCATCCGGGTCGAGGACGAGGCGGGCGAGGTCTACTTCTTCAAGTTCTACCGCCCGCAGCACCTCAATACCTACCTGCCGCTGTTCGACGCCGATCAGTTGGCGCGCTTCATGGGGCCGCTCCGGGCGATCTATGCCGAGCGCGAGGGCGACCGCGCCACCTTGCTGCGGCACCGGCTGGAAGAGGACGGCACGCTCGGCACGGCCCCCGCCGACCTGATCGCCAACGGCATGCCCCTGCGAATCCGGCCGCCCGACGTTTCCGAGGTCGAGGCGCTGCTTGCCAGGGCGGCAGAGGGCGGGTGATGGTGGACGCGCGAAAGGACGGATCATGAGCTCCAAGCCCCTCGCCATCGTCGGAATGCCCCACGTCTGCCCCAAGGTGGACCCGGGGCCGAAGCCGCACGTCGGTGGCCCGATCACCAGCGCCGGTCAAAGCCACGTGACGTTCAACGGCATACCCTGGGCGGTCGAGGGCGGCTCGGCCCTCTGCACCGGCATGCCTGGGCCGGACAAGCACCAGAAGGGCTCTTCCGCCGTGAAGATCGACGGCAAGGGCGTGATGCGCCTCGGCGACAGCACTGCGCACGGCGGCAAGATCGTGATGGGCGTCCCGACGGTGAAAATCTGCTGACGACCCGCCTACCGGAAGCGGAAGGGCTCGTCGCTGTCGAGATAGGAGGCGCCCACGAGCCGGGGCGGGTCGGAGATGCCGCGCGCCTCGAGCGCCTCAAGGATGCGCTTGTCGATCGTGTCGATGAACTTGCCGTAGGCCATCTCGTCGCGGACGACGCGGGCCACGTCCTTCGCGATCTCGGCCCGCTGGCGGGACAGTAGCTCTCCGATCCAGAGGCGGGAGGCCTCTGCGAAGATCCGGGCCGAGGTCATCAGCAGGTCCTTCAGCTTGTCCGCGTCCAGAGCGTCCTTGTCGAGGCAATCGAGCGAGCCGCCTTTCATCGAGGCGACGGCGACATCGGTTCGCATCTTGGACGAGATCATCACCACCGCGGAACCGAAGTTGCGGGGGTGGTTCTGGACCAGACTTTGCGCCTCGAGCCCGTCGCCCCGGGGCAGCAGGTAGTCGACCAGGACCATGTCATAGACCGCCTCGTCGAGTCGTTCCCTGAACTCGTCCAGGTCCTTGGCCGACACGATCTTGACCGGCAGGCCGGTGTCGTGACAGGCGCGCCGGATCCGGGCCTGGTCGAAGCTGCTGTCATCCAGCACCAGCACCTTGAAGCGGGCGCCATCCCCTCCTTGGTCGCGCCGGGCGACGGGTCCCGGTTCGCTCAGGGCAGTCGTCGTCTGTTTGGGGATAGCCATGAGATCTGTCTCCGTCACCTTGTTGGGCCCCGCATCCCGGCGTCCGCTCCGTCTGAAAAACGGTTTGGCGGCACGCCGGCGGCCCCCAAATTACGGTCGCGCACGTTTACAATCTCCGAACCCCTAAAAATCTAAGCGTTCAAATCCTGCCGGTATTCTTAAGCTGTCATCCACACCTCCCTGATATGGCCGGCGCCTGAAAGGGGACCGTTGTCATGGATGGTGGAGTATCGGTCGGAGAGGATGAGTTCCTCTATCGCGTCACGCACGATCTGAAGTCCTACATGCGGGCGATCCGTGTGATCCCCGAGTGGGTGGCCGAGGATCTGAAGGCGCACGATATCGCTCTGCCCGCCACGGTGGCAGAGAATTTCGATCTGCTGACGGCCTATGTGACGGGGATGGACCGGATGCTGGAGGGGCTGACCGAGCTGTCGCGCGTCGGGCGCCTGGCGGATGCGCCCCGGCCGCATGACCTCGAGGACGTGGTCCGCTCGATCTGGGCCGGTCTTCCGGGTCACGCGGCCCTGGAGTTCGATGTCGAGGGAGCGGCCCGCCTGACCGCCCCGGCGAACGACCTCGGCCGTCTGGTGTCGGCCCTCCTGCGCAACGCGATCCTGTTCAACGATGCCGATCCCGGGCGTGTCAGGGTGCACCTGGATCAGAGGGAGGGGACGGTCTGTCTGCGCGTGGCCGACAACGGCCCGGGTATCGACCCCAGGTACCATGACAGGGTTTTCGAGCCGCTGACGACATTGCAGCCGAAAGACAGCCTCGGCACCGCCGGCATGGGGCTCGCGGTGGCCCGCAAGGTGGTGACCTCGCTGGGCGGGAGCATCGCGATAGCCGAGGGTCTCGAGGGGTGCGGCTGCGCCTTCGGGGTCGAACTACCTGCCGGCGGTCCGGCGTAGCATCTCGCGCTGGCGATGGACCTGCCAGTCCTCGGGCGAGGCCGGCGTCTGGGTCCCGCCCAGGATCGCGCAGAGGTGTTCGAGATGGTGAAGCGTCAGCGGCTTGTTGAAGTAGTCTGTGACCACGCCGGTGGCCGCGGCGCGCTGCACGTCCTGTTCGGCGAGGGACGTGGTCAGCATGACAACGACCACCCGGGCGAAATTGTCGCCGAAGCGAGCCTTGGCGGCCTCGAGAAACTCGAAACCGTTCATCCGAGGCATGTTGATGTCGAGAAGGATGGCGTCCACCGCCTTGCGGTCCGTCCGGGCGAGGTGATCCAGAGCCTCCTCGGCCATGGTGAAACCGATCGTCTCCCGCACGAGGCCCGACCTGCCGATCAGCCGCTTGAACAGCCGCTGGTCGATCTCGCTGTCGTCGATCATCATCAGGCAGTCAATCATGTGCTCGTCTCCTCGCCGGCGCCGACGACCGGTTGTGACGCCGGTCACCGACCGCCGGAAAGATCCCTCTGCGAAGGTGTATCAGCCATGGGTGGTCAAATCGTTAAGGCGTGCCGATCGACAGACCGTCCGCATCGAAGAAGTGCCTCTGGTCGGGTTCCAGCGTCAGCCCGACCCGGGTTCCGGGCTCGAGCGGCGAAGAGCCAAGGACCCGCACCGTCAGCTGCCCCGCACCGCCGCCATCGAGAATGACGAAGGTATCGGCGCCGAGGTACTCCAGCACATCCACGGTCGCGTCGATCTGCCCGGTCCCGGGCTCGCCGAGGCCGACATGCTCGGGCCGGATGCCGACGTGGGTGGTGCCCTCGGGCATTGGCAGGTCGCGCAGCGCCGCGCCGTCGGCCGGAAAGACGTTCATCTTGGGGGAGCCGATGAACTGGGCGACGAAGAGGTTGGCGGGACGTTCATAGAGCTCGCGCGGAGAGCCGACCTGCGCGATGCGCCCGGCCTCGAGCACCACGATCCGGTCGGCCAGGGTCATCGCCTCCACCTGGTCGTGAGTGACATAGATCATCGTGGCACCGAGGGACTGGTGCAGCTTGGCGATCTCGTAGCGCATCTCGACGCGCAGGGCGGCGTCGAGGTTCGACAGCGGCTCGTCGAAGAGGAACGCGGTGGGGTCGCGGACGATGCTCCGCCCGATCGCGACGCGCTGGCGCTGCCCGCCGGAGAGGTCCTTCGGCCGCCGGTCGAGATAGGCGTCCAGCTTCAGGATCCGGGCCGCCTCGTCCACCTTGCTGTCGATCTCGGCCTTGGGCAGCCCCGCTGACTTCAGCGGAAAGCCGACGTTGTCGCGGACCGACATGTGGGGGTAGAGCGCGTAGCTCTGGAACACCATCGCCAGCCCCCGGCGCGAGGGGGGCTCGGCGGTGGCGTCGCGGCCGGCGATGACGATCTGCCCTCGGCTGGTTTCCTCCAGCCCCGCGATCATCCGCAGAAGCGTGGACTTGCCGCAGCCGGACGGGCCGACGAAGACGATGAATTCACCGGTCTCGATGGCGAGGTCGATCCCCTTGATGACCTGCACGTTGCCGTACCACTTCTCGGCGCCCTTGAGTTCGATGGATGCCATGTCAGCCCTCCTTGCCGGCCGAGGGCGAGGCCCAGGTCAGC
>JAMWZF010000260.1 GCA_024304875.1 Paracoccaceae bacterium | reverse complement strand
GCCGTAGGGCTCCACCGCCGAGCCGCCGTTGAGGATGCCGGCATAGGCGCCCGTCATCTCCAGCAGGGTCGATTCCGACGCGCCGAGGGCGACGGCGAGGTTGGTTGCGACCTCGCTGTCGATGCCGAAGCCGCGGGTGACGTTCACCACCTGCTCCAGCCCGACGATCTCGGCCACCTTCACGGCGGGGATGTTGAGCGAGTGGACCAGCGCCTCGGTCAGGGACACCGGGCCGCGGAAGTCGTTGGTATAGTTCTCGGGGCACCACTGGCCCGATCCGGGAATGTTCCAGCAGCTCTGCACGTCGTCCACCACGTCGATCGGCGTCAGGCCGAAATCGAGGGCGGTGGCATAGACGAAGGGCTTGAACGACGACCCGGTCTGCCGCATCGCCTGGGTCGCGCGGTTGAACACGCCGGAGACCCGCGTCGCCCGGCCGCCCACCATCGCGCGGACCGCGCCGTCGGCGCTCATCACCACGATGGCGGCCTGGGCCTCGGAGCCCTCGCGGACCTTGTTGTCGAAGATCCACTGAAGCGCCTCTTCGGCGTCGCGCTGCATCTCGGGGTCCAGCGTCGTGCGGATGATCACGTCCTCGGTGGTGTCGCGGGTAAAGAACTCGGGGCCGGACTGCATCACCCAGTCGGCGAAGTAGCCGCCCACCTCCGCCTGCGCCGCGCTGCTCAGCTCGGCCGGATTGGCCCGCGCCTCGGCCAGGGCGCTGTCGGACAGGTAGCCGCTGTCGTGCATCAGCATCAGCACCGTCTCGCCCCGGTCGCGGGCGCGCTGCAGGTTGCGGGTGGGGTCGTAGTACGAGGGGGCGCGCAGCAGGCCGGCGAGCATCGCGGCCTCGGCCGGGTTCACCTCGGCGGCGGACTTGCCGAAATACCGCTGCGAGGCGGCCTCGAAGCCGCGGGCCCCGGCGCCGAGGTAGGCGCGGTTGAGGTAGATCGTCAGGATCTCGTCCTTGGTGTAGCGGCTCTCCATCGCCATGGCGTAGATCGCCTCGCGGATCTTCCGGGCGAGGGTGGTCTCGCGGCAGTCGGCCTCGTAGGCGGCCTCGGTCTCCCACTTCTCGGGGTCGAACTCCTCGCCGAAGCACAGCAGCTTGGCGGTCTGCTGCGTGATCGAGGAGCCGCCGGCGCCGGACAGCGGGTCGCCGCTGGTGCGGTAGTTGCGGATCATCGCCGCGCCGGTGCCGTAGAAGTCGATGCCGGGGTGGTACCAGGCGTAGAATCGCTTGTCCTCGGTGGCGACGACGGCGTTGCGCAGGTGCCGGCTCACGGTATCCGCCGTCACCGCGCCGCCGAACTGGTCGCCGCGCCAGGCAAAGACCTCGCCGCCCCGGTCCAGCATGGTGACCGAGCCGCGGGTGCGCCCGTCGATCAGCTGGTCCGCCGGCGGCAGGTCCGAGGCCGTGGTCCAGACGGCGACACCGACGATCAGGGCGGTGACGAGACCCAGCACGAGGCCGATCTTGAACAGGATCCGGATCGGCCAGAACAGGACGTAGAGGAACCAGCCGACCGGGCCGCGCTTCTTCGCGGGGGCGGCGCGCCGGGTCCTGCCGGGCTTGCGCGGGCCGCCGCCCGAGCCGCCGGTGCCGCCGCCGGCCTTCCGGGGCGGCTGGGACTGGCGGCGGTCGGCCACCAGGGGTTTGCGCGTGCCGCGATCGGTGCTCATCGCTTCGGTCCGCCTCTGCTCAATTCATCGCCGGGCGCTTCCCTGCCCGATCCTTTGGCCGGACCATAGCCCGGTCCGCGCCGAATGTAGAGAACCGCGAGTCGGCGCAAATCACTTTTCTATTCGCCTAATTTGCAGGCACATCTGCCCAAATGTTCAAAATTTGTGCGAAATGCCCGCAAGCGGCTGTCCGTCAGGGGCCCTTGCGGCTTGTTCCACGCGTCCCGCTCGCTCCTGTTGACCGGCGTGAGACTGCGCGGACCTCCCACGGGCCGTGCGTGGGACAAGAACCATAAGGGGAAGATCGTGAAACTGATCATAGCAACGATCAAGCCGTTCAAGCTCGAGGAGGTCCGCGAGGCGCTGACCGGTATCGGCGTGCGCGGCATGATGGTGACCGAGATCAAGGGCTTCGGCTCTCAGTCCGGGCACACCGAAATCTACCGCGGCGCCGAATACGCCGTGAACTTCGTGCCGAAGGTGAAGCTCGAGATCGTGGTGCCCGACGCCATGGCCGAGCAGGTCGTCACGACCATCGCCGCCACCGCCAAGACCGACAAGATCGGCGACGGCAAGATCTTCACCCTCGACGTCGAAAGCGCGCTGCGCGTGCGGACCGGCGAATTGAACGACGACGCGCTGTAACGCGTCCGGCATGAGGAGAGACGGGATTATGAAACTCATCAAACTCTGGCTGATGGCGCTGATGATCGCGCTGACCAGCTACGCGCTGACGCCCGATGCGGCGATGGCGCAGGATACCACGACCGAAGAGACGGTCGAAGAGACTGTCGAAGACGGCGCCGAAGCCGTCGAGGAGACCGTGGAAGACGCCGCCGAAGCGACCGAAGAGGCCGTCGAGGAAGGCGCCGAAGCTGTCGAGGAAGGCGCCGAAGAGATCGCCGCCGAGGCCGAAGCGGCCACCGAAGAGGCCGCCGCCGAAGAGCCCGCCCCCTCCTTCGACGAGATCGGCCCCTACATCATGACCACCCTGCTGTTCTGCATGGCCGGGTTCCTGGTGTTCTTCATGGCCGCCGGTTTCGCGATGCTTGAAGGCGGACTCGTGCGGTCCAAGAACGTCGCGATGCAGATGACCAAGAACATCGCGCTCTACTCCGTGGCCGCGATCATGTACTGGCTCATCGGCTTCAACCTGATGTACCCGGGCGAGTTCAACGGCTACGTCGGCTCGTTCTTCGTGCCGACCGTGCTCGACCCCGTCGGGGTGGCCGCGGCCGATGCGGCGCTCGACTATGCCTCCATCGGATCGGACTTCTTCTTCCAGCTCGTCTTCGTCGCCGCGACGGCCTCCATCGTCTCCGGCGCCCTGGCCGAACGGATCAAGCTCTGGCCGTTCCTGTTCTTCGTGGTCGTGCTGACCGGTGTCATGTACCCGATCTCGGGCTCCTGGCAGTGGGGCGGCGGCTGGCTGAGCCAGATGGGCTTCTCGGATTTCGCGGGCTCGACCGTGGTGCACTCCGTCGGCGGCTGGGCCGCTCTGGCAGGGGCGATCGTCCTCGGCGCGCGGCACGGCAAGTTCGGTCCGGACGGCCGGGTCCACCCGATGCCGGGCTCCAACCTGGCGCTGGCGACCCTCGGGACGTTCATCCTCTGGCTCGGCTGGTTCGGCTTCAACGGCGGCTCGCAGCTTGCCATGGGAACCGTCGGTGACGTCTCCGACGTGAGCCGGATCTTCGCCAACACCAACATGGCCGCCGCGGCCGGTGCGGTGACCGCGCTGATCCTGACCCAGGTGATGTACGGCAAGGTCGACCTGACCATGGTGCTCAACGGCGCCCTGGCCGGCCTGGTCTCGATCACCGCGGAGCCCCTGGCCCCGTCCCTCTTCGCCGCTCTGCTGACCGGCGCCGTGGGTGGCGTGATCGTGGTCTTCACCGTGCCGCTGCTCGACAAGCTGAAGATCGACGACGTGGTCGGCGCCATCCCGGTGCACCTCTTCGCCGGTATCTGGGGCACGCTCGCCGTCGCCTTCTACACCGGCGACTGGGGCGCGCAGATCACCGGGATCATCGCCTACGGCGTGTTCACCTTCGTGGCCTCGCTGGTGGTCTGGTTCATCCTCAAGGCCGTCATCGGCATCCGGGTCACGGAAGAGGAAGAGCTGGCCGGTCTCGACATGTCCGAACTGGGCATGGAGGCCTACCCCGAGTTCGCCAAGGGCTGATCCGCAACCATCGAACGGGGCCGGGCTCCTCCTTCCTTCCCGGCCCCCTTTCCAACTCCCCCGGATGCCCTGGCATTCGGGGGTTTTCTTTTGGGCGGGAGGACTCCGAAACCGCCTTGCCCGCCATGGCAGGCCGGGGAGGGGGGCGCTGCCCCCGCCTTCGGCCCCCCGCGGTATCTGGAGCGAAAAGAGGCGACAAGAGGCGCAGCCTGCATCCTCTTTTCGCCCCCAAAATACCTCGGGGGGCGCCGGAGGCGCGGGGGCAGCGCCCCCTCCCGGGTCCGTCATCTCGCGGCGTCTGTCGAGAAGACGGACCGGCGAGGTGGGTCTCGACCCACGCCGCCCCGCTCAGACCCGCAGCCAGCCTTCGGCAAGTCGGATCTCGGCGCAGCCGCCCAGCCGGGCGATCCGCTCCAGCTCGGTCGTGAGCCGCCCGAGCCGGCCCTTGCCCATCCGCACTCCCGGCTCGGGCCAGAAGGCCCGCACCGCGAGGCAGCCGCTCTCCCGCTTCATGTCGATCCGCCCGA
Organism: Paracoccaceae bacterium; assembly: GCA_024304875.1. Classification (GTDB taxonomy): domain Bacteria; phylum Pseudomonadota; class Alphaproteobacteria; order Rhodobacterales; family Rhodobacteraceae; genus JAMWZF01. Next base: position 350 of record JAMWZF010000260.1, on the reverse strand, counting down.
TCAGGGCGTCGCCCTCCATCACCGGGAAGACGTAATAGCCGTAGGTGCGCTTCGGCTCGGGCACGAAGATCTCGATCCGGTAGAAGAAGCCGAACAGGCGCTCGGCGCGCTTGCGGTCGCGCAGGGCCGGATCGAAGGGCGACAGGACGCGCACCCGGCCGCCCGGCTCCGGCCCGCCGCCGGTGCCCGGCCAGCAGACCGACTTGCGCCAGGTGCCGTCCGCCGATCCGACCTCGATCTGCTCGACCCGGCCGGTCTCCAGCGCCTGCGCCACCCAGGCCTTCGCCTCTTCCGGCGTGACGATGGCGAAGAAGGCGGCCAGTTCCCCGCTGGTGGCAAAGCCGAGCCGG
>JAMWZF010000026.1:13662-16753 GCA_024304875.1 Paracoccaceae bacterium | reverse complement strand
GTGCAGATCGACACGACCGAGCCGAGGGGCGAGGTCGGGTCCGCGGGTGCGGGCGGCTCTAGCGGGGGCGTCTCGGCCCCGCGCCACATGCCGCGCAGGATGACGGGGTAGGCCGGCGCAAAACCGAGGTCCCCGGTGACGACGTCCGGATCGAGCGTGAGCGCGTCGGCCACGATCAGGCCGGGCCGCTCGCCGAAGGCGTCGGTGCGGGTGAAACGGGCGCCCTCGTCATCGTCCTCCACGACGCCAAGGCCGGCGGCCTTCACGAAGGCGATGGCCGGATCGGCGGCGGCGGGATCGGTGAAGTAGAAATCGCAGCCGAGGTCGGCGTCGAGCCGGCTGTCCTCGCTGAGGACGGCCAGGGCCCCGGCGTTCCGGAACACCGCGATGGCGGGGCCGCCGGGCCCCTCGCCGGCCAGACCCTCGAGATAACTTTCGGTCCGCAGGCGCACCTGTTCGCGTTCCTCCGCGGCATCGTCGGACCCGGGGGCCGCGCGGCGCGAGCCGAAGTGCAGGAGCGCGCGGGCCCGGGCGATGTCCTCGGTCACGAAATCCTCGACCGGGGTCCAGCCCAGTGCGGTCATTCCCTCCGCCCAGTCGGCCTGACCGGGAATCCCGGCGCAGAAGTCCAGCACGGGGCGGACGTCCTGCGCCAGCGCGGCGTTGCCAAGGGACGCGGTGCAGGCGGTTGCCACGGCAAGGCGGCGGATGATGGGCGATCTCTTCATTGCATGCGCACCCTGGTCGAGATGATCAGATCCACGTCGCGGGGGCGGGGCGGATTGGCCGTGGTATAGGCACGCTCGTCGCTGTCCCAGTACGCGCCCTCGGCCTCGCTCACCCCCGGCGGCGGCGTTTCGGGACGGAACAGTTCCCATTCCATCTGGGGATCGCTTCCCTTCGAATGGGATGCGGGCAGGCTGCCGGTGATTTCGGTGACATGCACGTCGTCCGCGATGGCCAGGGTACACTCCAGCATCTCGCCGGTATGGGTCATCATCAGGGTATGTCCCTCCGGACTGGTCAGAAAGCCTGAGTAGACCGCCTCCTGCCGAGCGAGGGGCAGGGTTTCTGTCTTGTAGATCTCGAGCCCGTTGCGGCGCAGCTCCTGCTCGTCCCGGCCCTGAAGGTAGGGCAGGACCATCGCCCGCGCTTCTATCCCGCGCTCGGCATCGCCCCCGACCTGCCAGCCAAGGGTACTGAGCAGCGTCGCCGCCTGGCCGAAACTGCCCGTCTGGGCAAAGCAGGCGCCGAGCATCTCCTGCAGACGGTCCTGCGCCGCCGCGGGGGCGGCGATCAGGGCGAGGATGAGGGCAATGGCGTGTTTCATCGCTGGAGCGCCGATGTGGTGAGGAGGAAAGCGCCGCCGGCGGGCCGGTCCGTCCGGATCGCGGCGTAGGTGTCGAGATCGGGACGCCAGAGGACCCCGTGGGCGCCGTAGGTCTGCGGCACCGTCTGAGCCATGCGCATGGGCCCTGCGCGGAGCACCTCGCCGATCGGCGGCAGGCTGGCGGTATAGAGGCCGGCGTTCTCGGTCTCGGAAAAGACGAAATGGCAGGTCAGGACGAAATCCGACCGTTCGACAAGCAGAAGAGTGCCGCGGCTGTCCGTCAGCGCCACCCCCTCGGCCACCCGAACCTCGGCCGCCGCCAGACCGTCCTCGTAGTCGGCCAGGGCGGTGCGGGCGGCATCGGCTGCCGCGCGCTCTGTCTGGAACGGCGCGATCATGGCAAGCGTGTCGGCCAGAAGGGCAGGGTCCTCCGCAGGCGCCCAGCCTTCACCTGTCAGCCCGGCGGCCACGTCCTCGGCCGTGCCGGCCTGTCCCCAGCAGGCCGACAGCGCCTCGGAGAACGGCGTCGCGGCCGCCGCGCCGGGCAGCAGGGCCAGAAGGATCGCGAAGCGCCGCCTCACAGCCGGGCCTCCCTGGGGTCGGTCGAATAGCCGTAGTTGTCGAACACCCAAGCCATCCGGCGCACAACCTCTTCTGTCACTTCGGGAGTAAAGAGGGCGTGAAGATCTATGTCGGGCTTGAACCCCTTGTTGTCCTTGACGTGGGGGAGGTCGTCCTTGGTCAGGCTGACACCGATCCGCGCGCCGATGCGGGGGATGTCCTCGTCCATGTGCTCGAGCCGGAAGGCGTCGTCGATGGCGAAGGCGTCGTTGACGTGGACCGTCCGGTAGTCGTTGGTGAAATCGTCCGAGAAGATCCAGTCGCGGAAGGCGGCCCGGTTCTCGTCCAGGTCCTGGCTGGCCGCGTCCTTGGCGACGAACCTCTGCCAGTAGAACTGGCTGATTGCGCGGGAGAAGGGATTCCGCACCGCCGTCAGCTTGAGGTACCGCCGCCATTTCGGCCCGCCGAGGTTCCGCTTGATCGCCTTGGCGTGCAGGTGGCTGTTCCAGAACGGCTTCTCGCCGGTCTTCATCTTGCCGATGTTGCGGGCGCCGACGATGCCGTGGACGGTGACCAGCTCCTGCGCGGAATGTTCGACCACGTGGCCGGGCGGGGCGCAGTAGGGTTCCAGCATCATCTCGAAGGAGGTGCCGGCGGTCTTCTTGGTCTTGAGGAAGACGAACTTGTGGTCGTGGGAGACGAGGACCATCTCAGCGCCTCCCCAGGGTCGGTGTCGACAAGGCGATCTCGGCGGGCAGGCCCGGTCCGTCGGGCCCCTCGGGGAGGCCCGTCACGCGATGCCCTGTCCGCCGCTGCGCCATGTCTCAGCCGATCGCCTCCAGCACAGCCTCGCCCAGGGTCGCGGGGCTGTCGGCCACCACGATTCCGGCGGATTTCATCGCCTCGATCTTGTCCTCGGCGCCGCCCTTGCCGCCGGCGACGATGGCGCCTGCGTGGCCCATGCGGCGACCCGGAGGGGCGGTGCGCCCGGCGATGAACCCGGCGGTCGGCTTCCAGCGGCCCTTCTTCCTCTCGTCGGCGAGGAACTGCGCGGCCTCTTCCTCGGCGGTGCCGCCGATCTCGCCGATCATCAGGATCGCGTCGGTGTCGGGGTCATTCTCGAAGAGTTCGAGGCAGTCGATGAAGCCGAGGCCCCGGACGGGGTCGCCGCCGATGCCGATGCAGGTGGACTGCTGTCTC
>JAMWZF010000026.1:0-13652 GCA_024304875.1 Paracoccaceae bacterium | reverse complement strand
CCGATCATGATGATGCTTTCGGTCTCGTCATCGGCGAGGAACCACTCCAGCACGTCGATATGCTCGGTTCCCTTGATCGGATCGCCGCCGATGCCGACGCAGGTGGACTGGCCGAGGCCGACATCGGTGGTCTGCTTGACCGCCTCGTAGGTCAGGGTGCCCGAGCGGGACACCACGCCGACCGACCCGCGCTTGTGGATGTGACCGGGCATGATGCCGATCTTGCAGGCGTCGGGGGTGATGACACCGGGGCAATTGGGGCCGATCAGGATCGACCTGGAGTTCTGCAGGACCCGCTTGACCTTCATCATGTCCAGCACCGGGATGCCTTCGGTGATGCAGATGATCAGCGGGATCTCGGCGTCGATCGCCTCGAGGATGGAATCCGCCGCGAAGGGGGGCGGGACGTAGATCACGGAGGCATTGGCGCCGGTCTGCTGGACCGCCTCGAAGCAGCTGTCGAAGACCGGCAGGCCGAGGTGTTCGCTGCCGCCCTTGCCGGGGGTCACGCCGCCGACCATCTGGGTGCCGTAGGCGATGGCCTGTTCGGAGTGGAACGTGCCCTGCGAGCCGGTGAAGCCCTGGCAGATCACCTTGGTGGTTTCGTCGACGAGAATGGCCATCGGCGTCCTCTTCCTATTGTGCGCCCGCGGGGCGGGCCGGGTTTCGGTCGGTCCGGCCGAGGCCGGTCCAGGCGTGTCTAGGTCGGCGCGGCGTGGATGCGCGCGGTGTTTATGCAATGGGTGAAATCCGCCCCGGCGCCGACACAGCGAAGCTGGGCGGGCGTCGAGACGGCGCTGACGAAATCGAGCGGGCTGACGGCGTGGCCGAAGCAGATCGACGTTTGATGGGGCCGGGGCAGTCTGCCGTTTGCAGGCGTGAAGAAGCCGAGACCGGTCATCGACCGGCCGGAACTCTGCGCCGCGCGCGTCTCGATGGTGGGGAACGGTGCGCCGAAGCGCCCGGTCAGGAGGCCTCGTCCAGCAGGCGCGCCAGCATCAGTGCGAGGCCGCCGACCACCAGAGACCGGCCCACGCTGTCCGTCACGTTGCTGGGCGCCAGAGCCCCGACGGCATCGCGGCCGGACCGCGCCAAGCGGCGACGACGGCTGCCCGAAACCCGTTCGGTCAGGGCCGCCTTCGGGACCTCGCCGATCCGCGGCTTCGCCCAGAGCAGAAGTGCACCCAGTCCGATCAGCCCGCCCGCGTAGATCAGCGGGCTCACGCGATCCGACAGTTCCAGGGCGCGGGATTTCGAGCGGTCTGGCAGAAAGTCGAGCAAGGTTCGGTCCTCCGTTTGAGGCCGAACGCCCGGCGTCCGCAATCGGTTCCGGCGCCCCGCGCACCCCCCTGCGCGGCAAGTGACAGAGGCTGACCATCCGCCTCAGCCCTTGACCGCCTTCACGATCTTCTGCGCGCCGTCCTTCAGGTCGTCTGCCGCGATGACGTCGAGACCGGAGGAGTTGATGATCTCCTTGCCCTTCTCGACATTGGTGCCCTCGAGCCGGACGACCAGCGGCACCTTCAGGCCCACGTCCTTGACCGCGGCGACCACGCCCTCGGCGATCACGTCGCAGCGCATGATCCCGCCGAAGATGTTGACGAGGATCCCTTTGACGTTCGGGTCGGAGGTGATGATCTTGAAGGCCTCGGTCACTTTCTCCTTGGTCGCGCCGCCGCCCACGTCGAGGAAGTTGGCGGGCTCGGCGCCGTAGAGCTTGATGATGTCCATCGTCGCCATGGCAAGGCCCGCGCCGTTCACCATGCAGCCGATCTCGCCGTCGAGGGCGATGTAGTTGAGGTCGTACTTGGACGCGGCGAGTTCCTTGGGGTCCTCTTCCGTCTCGTCCCGCAGGCCGGCGACGTCCTGGTTGCGGTACATCGCGTTGCCGTCGAAGCCGAGCTTGGCGTCGAGGACCTTGAGATCGCCGTTCGGCATCAGGATCAGCGGGTTGATCTCGAGCATCTCCATGTCCTTCTCGGTGAAGGCCTTGTAAAGAATGCTCATCAGCTTGACGCACTGCTTGACCGCGCCGCCCGTCAGCCCGAGGGCGAAGGCAACCCGGCGGCCGTGGTAGGGCTGGTAGCCGATGGCGGGGTCGACGTCGAAGGACAGGATCTTGTCGGGGGTGCTCGCTGCCACCTCCTCGATGTCCATGCCGCCCTCGGTCGAGCAGACGAAGGAGATGCGGGACGAGCCGCGGTCGACGAGGAGGGCAAGGTAGAACTCCTTCTCGATGTCCGAGCCGTCCTCGATATAGACGCGGTTGACCTGCTTGCCGGCCGGGCCGGTCTGGTGGGTCACCAGCGTCTTGCCCAGCATCTTCTTGGCCTCGTCCGCGGCCTCCTGGACCGACTTGGCGAGGCGGACGCCGCCTTTCTCGCCGGCCTCGGCCTCCTTGAAGCTGCCCTTGCCGCGGCCGCCGGCGTGGATCTGCGCCTTGACCACCCAGAGCGGGCCGTCGAGTTCACCCGCCGCCGACTTGGCCTCGTTGGCGGTCAGCACCACGCGGCCGTCGCTGACCGGTGCCCCGTACTGGCGCAAAAGCGCCTTGGCCTGATATTCGTGGATATTCATCTTGGGCCCCTTGCGTCTGGCTGGCGTCAGCGGCTTAAGATCACAGCCCCCAAGGCTTTTCGATTGCTAAACCGCCGCATCGCAAGAAAATCCGACATTTGTGATCACACTGTTTCTGGCTGTGATCACATAAGGAGGATCGTTAACTGCGACGCGCGGGAAAACCGAATCGCCGGCTCAGCGCGGCGAGAAGCCGCATGCTGGCAGATCGGCGATATAAGGTCGGCCTGTCCGGCTCTGGCCGCCGTCGGGCGGCGGCGGGCTGCTCGAGGTCTTCTGTCAGGTCGCCCTCGATGAGCGCCAAAAGAGCTTGATGCGCGGCGGGCGCGAGGCAGTCGGCCGGATCGAGGGAAATCATGGGATCGCCCGGATCGGCCCCCTCCGCATGAAGCCGGGTCACGTGCAGCACGCGGGGCGCCGCCATCTTGCGACCCATCGCGCCCAGTGCGCGCGTGTGCATCAGATTGTAATCCATCGGCAAGACGCCGACGCGCAGCCTGCTGTCGTAGAGAAGCCGCCGCAAGACAGGCTGATCATTCTTCAGGTCCGATGTCAGAAACCCTTCTTCCCACCGCCTGAGCAGGGTCCGGGTGGCTCGGCTCTTGCGTATCCCGAGAACGCCGGAATTGATCTCGGGGAAGGCGCTTGGGATCCGGCCCTTCCAGTGGGTCCGAGAGGAGGGCGAGTTGCGATAGTTTTCGTGCGCCCCGACGACATCGAAACGATCCAGCAGGTCGAGCGCATCCGCGATGGGCCGCACCACGACGGTGTCGGCATCGAGATAGAGCGTCCGATCGAATCGCGACCGGCGGAGGGCCTCCATCTTGGGCCGCCTCCCGGCACCCTTCAACCGGTGGATGCGGTCGAAGACGGGATCGCTCAGGTCGCGGTCGGTGAACAGGTCCACGGTCACCTCGGGCATGACCGATTTCAGCCGACGGGCCGACCGGCGGGCGAGCGTCAGGTAGAGATCGCCAGTCGCGGCGTAGATATATCCGGTCGTCCAGGTCACCAGAAAGTGGTGGACGTCTTCGACGGAGCTGGCAAGACGGATCAGCGCGGGTCGTGACCGGCCTCGGTGCGGGCAAGGCGCCTCCGCGGACGCGTTGGCGCACGCCGGCGCAGGCGGGGAGGCGGTCATCATGCAACGATCGGGATGCCACCGCGGGGCGCAAGAGAAAGGGGCGCCCGTGGTCCGGGACGCCCCTGCTGCTGGAACCGGAACCTTGGTGGTTCAGGCCAGGCTGTCGTCGATGCCCTTGCAGGCCTCGACCAGGCCCTTCACGGCCTCGACCGACTTGTCGAACATCTGCTGCTCTTCCTTGGTCAGCTTGATGTCGATGATCTTCTCGATCCCGCCGGCGCCGATCACGGTGGGCACACCGACGTACATGTCCTTCACCCCGATCTCGCCCTGGCAGTAGGCGGCGCAGGGCAGGACGCGCTTCTGGTCCTTGAGGTAGGCTTCGGCCATCTCGATGGCGGAGGTGGCGGGCGCGTAATAGGCGGAGCCGGTCTTCAGCAGGCCGACGATCTCGGCGCCGCCGTCGCGGGTGCGCTGGACGATGGCGTCGATCTTGTCCTGGCTGGTCCAGCCCATCTCGACCAGGTCCGGCAGGGGGATGCCGCCGACGGTGGAGTAGCGGACCGAAGGGACCATGGTGTCGCCGTGGCCGCCGAGGACGAAGGCGGTGACATCCTTCATGGACACGCCGAATTCGAGGCTGAGGAAGTGGCGGAAGCGGGCGCTGTCCAGAACGCCGGCCATGCCGCAGACCTTCTGCGGCGGCAGGCCGCTGAACTTCTGCAGGGCCCAGACCATCGCGTCGAGCGGGTTGGTGATGCAGATGACGAAGGCGTCGGGGGCATGGGCAGCGATGCCCTCGCCCACGGATTTCATGACCTTGAGGTTGATGCCCAGCAGGTCGTCGCGGCTCATCCCCGGCTTGCGCGGCACACCGGCGGTGACGATGCAGACGTCCGCGCCGGCGATGTCGGCGTAGTCCTGGGTGCCGCGCAGGCTGGCGTCGAAGCCCTCGGCCGGTCCGCTTTCGGCGATGTCGAGCGCCTTGCCCTCGGGGGTGCCCTCGGCGATGTCGAACAGGACGACGTCGCCCAGTTCCTTCAGCGCGACGAGGTGGGCGAGCGTTCCGCCGATCTGACCTGCGCCGATGAGTGCGATCTTGGGTCTGGCCATTTTGGTAGGGTGTCCCTCAAGCTGTTGGCTTTCCGAGGCGTTGCCTAGTCCCTTGGCCCGCGCCGCGCAAGGCAGAGGGCATCGGGGGCCGGCTGCTCCGGGCTGGCAGGCCCCGACTGGGGGCGCTAACAGGGCCGCAAGTCAACGGTTTGCCGGGAGACGGAGAATGCTGCCCGATCTTTACACAATCGCCGTCGCCGTCCCGGCCGTGCTCTTCGCGGCGATCTCGAAGGCGGGCTTCGGGTCGGGCGCGGCCTTCGCCTCCTCGGCGATTCTGGCTCTGGTGATCCCGCCGGGGCAGGCGCTGGGGATCATGCTGCCGATCCTGATGCTGATCGACGTGGCATCGCTCAAACCCTACTGGAAGAAGTGGCACGGACCTTCGGCCCTCGCGCTCGTCCTCGGTGCGGTGCCGGGGGTGGCGCTGGGCGCGGCGCTCTATACCGTCGTCGACGACGACATCTTCCGGGTGCTGATCGGGGCAATGTGCCTGGCGTTCGTCGCCTGGCAGGGGGCCCGGGCCGGCGGGCTGATCGGCAGCGGCGGCATCCGCTATTCGCCGGCCGTGGGCGCGGGCTTTGGCAGCGTGGCGGGGTTCACCAGCTTCGTCAGCCATGCGGGCGGGCCGCCCGCTGCGGTGTTCCTGCTGGGGCAGGGTCTGGCCAAGACGACCTACCAGGCCACCACGGTCATCGTCTTCTGGGCGATCAACCTGATGAAGGTCGTGCCCTATGCTTTCCTCGGCATCTTCACCGCCGAGACGTTGCTGCTGGACGCGGTGATGATTCCTGTCGCGTTGGTCGGGACCTGGCTCGGCGTCCGGGCGCACCACTGGATGCCCGAACGCGCCTTCTTTGTTCTGACCTACGCGCTCTTGACGATCACCGGCCTGCGCCTGATCTGGATCGCCCTCTAGGCGGGGCTGTCCATGTTGGGCAGCACTTCGGCCAGAACCTGGAATCCCTCGCCCGATGCGACGAGGCAGGTGGGTCCGCCGGGGCGGGTCACCGTGATCGTCCAGGTCCCGGTGTCGAGCGAGGCGAAGACCTCCACCACCGTGTTGTTGGCGGCGAGGCCGATGGACTGGCGCGATTCGCCGTAGCGTTCCGCCAGCCGCGTCACCACGAGGTCGCGGGGATGGCAGTTTGCCTGGGCCTGGGCGTGGGTTCCGGCAAGGAGCATCGCGCCGACGCCGAAGGACAGGGCCAAGAGCTTGTTCTTCATCATCTTCACCTTTTGCGAAGGGCGGCGGGCGGCCTGGCCGGCCCGGCGCCGAAGTTGCGGTGCATCCCCCGTGCCGCTGGCTTTCGGCCCTGACCGATGGTCCGGGACCGCCCGTCGCCGCGACAGCGAATTGCGGATGAGCCTGACGATGAAGTCTCCAGAAATGGTTAACGGCATTTGCCGGCCCTGTTGCGTCACGTCCCTTCTGCGGCGCAGCGGATTGGTGGTTGCACCGGCGGCACGCATTTGGCTCTCTAGGCCCGAGACCTCAGCAGGTGCCCGATGACTGCCAGACCCTACCGTTCCGCCCTCTACATACCCGGCTCCAAGCAGCGGGCGCTGGACAAGGCGCGCGGCCTGGCAGTGGACGCGATCCTCTTCGATCTGGAGGATGCGGTGTCGCCGGACGAGAAGGCCGCCGCCCGCACGACCCTGGCCGAAGAGCTTGAAGCTGGCGGCTATGGCGACCGGGTGCGGATCGTGCGGATGAATGGCCTCGGCACCGACTGGGGCAAGGACGACGCGGCGGCGATCGCGAACATGGACTGCGACGCGGTGCTGGTGCCCAAGGTGGCTGGTCCCGAGGACGTGGACGCCGTGCGCGCCCTGATCCCGGACCTGCCGGTCTGGGCCATGATCGAAAGCCCCGCCGGCGTCCTGAACGCCGCTTCCATCGCCGCCCACCCGGAGGTGCAGGGCTTCGTGATCGGCACCAACGACCTCGCCAAGGACCTCGGCTCGCGCGGCCGCCCGGCGCTGACCACGGCCCTTCAAATGACTTTGCTCGCCGCCCGGGCCGCCGGGATCGTCGCCATCGACGGGGTCTACAACGCCTTCAAGGACGAGGACGGCCTGCGTGCCGAGTGCCGGGAGGGCCGCGACATGGGCTTTGATGGCAAGAGCCTGATCCACCCCGCGCAGGTGCCAGTCGCCAACGCCGTCTTTGCCCCGACGGAGGAGGAAGTCGACCTCGCCGAGCGCCAGATCGCCGCCTACGAGGCCGCGGTCGAGAGCGGGCAGGGGGTCGCGGTTCTGGACGGCAGGATCGTCGAGAACCTGCACGTCGAGACCGCCCGCGCCACTCTCGCCAAGGCCTCCGCCATCCGCGAGATGGAGGCCGGCGGCGACCATGACATAGCGGCGGGAGCCTGAAGCCATGCTGATCCTCATCCTCGGTGTCGCCCTCTGGTGGGCCGCGCATCTGTTCAAGCGGATGGCCCCCGGCCCCCGCGCCAGCCTTGGCGAGGCCAAGGGCAAGGGGCCGGTTGCCATCGCGCTCGTCGGCTCGGTGATCCTGATGTGGTGGGGCTACGGCATCGCGGAGGGGCCGGTCTGGTGGGGCCGCTCGGGCGCCCTCGTCGGGATCAACAACCTCCTGATGGTGCTCGCCTTCTACATCTACGCCAGCGGCGCGGCCCCGCCGGGGAAACCGCGCAACCGGGTCGGCACCATGCTGCGTCACCCGCAGCTGATCGGCTTTTCCGTCTGGGCCGCGGCGCACCTGCTGGTGAACGGCGACCTCGCCTCCTTCGTGCTCTTCGGCGGGTTGCTCGCCTGGGCGCTGACCGAGATCGTCGTGATCAACCGTGCCCAGCCCGACTGGCAGCCGCCCGCCTGGGGCGGGGTGAAATCCGAGATTCGCGTCGCGGTGATCGGCCTGATCGTGCTGGTCGTCGTGATGGTCATCCACAACTGGCTGGGAGTGACGCCATGGGGCTGATCTATCGTCTGCTGACCGAGGACGACACCTCGGCCTTCTGCCACAAGGTCTCGGCCGCGCTGGCGCAGGGCTGGTCCCTGCACGGCAGCCCCTCCTACGCCTTCGACGCCGCCAACGGCGTGATGCGCTGCGCCCAGGCGGTGACCAAGGAGGTGGAGGCCGATTACCACCCGGAGATGAAGCTGGGGCAGCAATGAAGACGAACCCGGGGCGGTTCTTCGAGGACTACCGCCTCGGCGAGGTGATCCAGCACGCGGTCCCGCGCACGATCTCGGGCGGGGAGCGGGCGCTGTACCACGCGCTCTATCCGGCGCGGGGGGCGCTGTATTCCTCGGACGAATTCGCAAGGGCCTGCGGGCTGCCGGCCTCACCTCTGGACGACCTGATCGTCTTCCACGTGGTCTTCGGCAAGTCGGTCCCCGACATCTCGCTGAACGCGGTGGCCAACCTCGGCTATGCCGAGGCACGCTGGCTGGCGCCGGTCTGGCCGGGGGATACGCTTCGGTCCTCGTCCGAAGTGATCGGACTGAAGCAGAACTCCAGCGGCAAGGCCGGCGTGGTCTACGTCCGGACGACGGGGACGAACCAGCGGGGCGAGGCGGTGCTGAAATTCGTCCGCTGGGTCATGGTCCGCAAGCGCGACCCAGAGGCCCCGGCGCCCGAGACCGTGGTGCCGGACCTGGCGCCGGCGGTCGCCGCTTCCGACCTGGTGATCCCCCAGGGGCTCGACTTCTCGTCCTACGATTTCGGCCTCGCCGGCGAGGCTCACCGTTGGGCCGACTACACGGTGGGCGAGGTCATCGACCACGTCGACGGGGCGACGGTCGAGGAGGCCGAGCACATGCTCGCCACCCGCCTCTGGCAGAACACGGCCAGGACCCATTTCGACGGCACCCTGCGGGAGGACGGCAAGCGGCTGATCTACGGCGGGCATGTCATCTCGCTCGCCCGGGCGCTGTCTTGGGGCGGCCTCGCCAACACACAGATGCTGGCGGCGATCAACGCCGGCACCCATGCCAACCCCTGCTTCGCCGGCGACACCGTGCGGGCCTGGTCCGAGGTCCTGGACAAGGCCGAGACCGCCGCCCCCGGCGTCGGCGCGCTACGCCTGCGGCTGGTGGCGACGAAGGACGGCAGCGTCGGCAGCCTGAAGGGCGCGGACGGCAAGTACCTGCCCGGCGTCCTCCTCGACCTCGACACCTGGGCGCTCGTCCCTCTCTGAGCCGGGGAGTGCTGTCCCGGGGCCTGCGCCGGGCCGACAGGCCGAGGGGGCGCTGCCCCCCGCCTTCGGCCCCCCCGGATATTTGACGTCCAACAAATCAGATGGGCGCCACTCCACTCCTCTTTTCGCCCCAAATACCTCGGGGGGCCCGGAGGGCGGGGGCAGCGCCCCCTCGGCGGCCCGTCATCAGGCGCTGCCCCTAGCTCAGAAGATCCTCGTAGTCGCAGACCTCGGCCAGCTGGGGCAGCGACTCGGGAGGAACCACGTCGAAGGGGACCGAGAAGAGGATTTCGCCCTCGGCACTGATCGTGGTCAGGGTCCAGCGGCCGGGCAGCAGCTCGTAGCCGTAGTCGAACTGGTAGAAGGTGATCCCGGGTTCGTCGCCGGGGATGCCGGTGGGAAAGCTCTGCCGCGTGGCGCCCGCGTCGCCCATCGGCGGGTGGGTCACCATCATGGTCGCGCCCGCGATGCCGAGCGGGTCCGCCGCCCTGGCCGAGACGCCGAAGCCGACGCCCCGCACCGCCGGCACGAGGCGACCGGTGCTGACGAAGGGCGGGAGTTCGTCGATGACGTGTTTGGTGCCCGAGACGGTGTCCGGCGCGGGGTCCACACGCAGTGGCTCCACCGCGCAGATCACTCCGGCCTCCAGGCTGGCAATCCCGGGCGCGGTGTAGTCCGGCGGCAGGTCCTGCGCCGCCAGACTGGCGGGCAGGGCGAGGAGGCAGGCAATCAGGCGCAGCATGGCGGGGCTCCTGGGCTGGGTGCCGCCAGACTGCGTCACCCGGGCGCCGGGGCCAACCCCGTCAGCCGATCGCCGCCGCCTTCACGTCGTCGTCGATGTAGGGTGCGTATTGGCCGAAGTTGTCGGCGAACATCTGCACCAGCTTGCGCGCCGCCGCGTCGTAGGCCTCGGGGTCGTCCCAGGTCCCCCGCGGGTCGAGAAGCGCGTCGTCCACCCCCTCGCAGGTGACGGGGAAGTCGAAACCGAAGTGCGGGTCCTTCTTGAACGGGTTCTCGACCAGCGAGCCGTCGAGCGCGGCCGAAAGAAGCGCCCGCGTCGCCTTGATGGGCATCCGGTGGCCGGTGCCGTAGGGCCCGCCGGTCCAGCCGGTATTCACCAGCCAGCAGGTCGCCCCGTGCGAGGCGATCTTGCGGCGCAGCAGGTCGCCGTAGACCTCGGGCCGGCGCGGCATGAAGGGCGCGCCGAAGCAGGTCGAGAATGTCGGCTGCGGCTCGGTCACGCCCCGCTCGGTCCCCGCCACCTTGGAGGTGAAGCCCGACAGGAAGTGATACATCGCCTGCGCCGGGGTCAGCCGCGCGATCGGGGGCAGGACCCCGAAGGCGTCGCAGGTGAGCATGATGATGTTCTTGGGATGCCCGCCGAGGGCGGTGTCCGAAGCGTTGCCGATGTAGTCGAGCGGATAGGCGCAGCGCATGTTGGCGGTCAGGCTGTCGTCCTCGAAGTCCAGTTCCTTGGTGTCGGGGTCGTACACCATGTTCTCGATCACCGTGTGCGGCATGAAGCACGTGGCGTAGATGTCCGGCTCGGCCTCCTTGCTCAGGTTGATCGTCTTGGCGTAGCAGCCGCCCTCGAAGTTGAAGACGCCCCGGTCCGACCAGCCATGTTCGTCGTCGCCGATCAGGGTGCGGGCGGGGTCTGCCGAGAGGGTCGTCTTGCCGGTGCCCGAGAGGCCGAAGAAGACCGCGGTGTCCACCGGGTTGCCGGTGGCGTGGTTGGCCGAGCAGTGCATCGGCATCACGTCCCGCTCGGGCAGGAGGTAGTTGAGGACCGAGAAGACGGATTTCTTGTTCTCGCCGGCGTATTCGGTGCCGGCGATCAGGATCAGCTTGCGGTCGAAGTTCATCGTGATCACGGTGCCGGTCCGGCAGTCGTGCCGGGCGGGGTCGGCGGTGAAGGACGGGCAGTTGAGGATCGTCCACTCGGGGACGAAGCTGTCGATCTTGGCGTCATCGGGCCTGCGCAGCATGTGCCGGATGAAGAGCGAGTGCCATGCCAGTTCCGTGATCACACGCACGTCCAGCGCCTGCGCGGGATCGGCGCCGCCGATCAGGTCCTGCACGAAGTAATCGCGACCCTTCATGTGCTCGAGCATGTCGGCGTGCAGGGTGTCGAAGCCCGCCTCGGACATGGCGCGCGTGTTCTCCCACCAGATCGTCTCGCGCGTGGTATCGGTCAGGACCACATGCTTGTCCTTCGGCGAGCGGCCGGTGAAGGTGCCGGTGGTGACGAGGATCGTGCCGCCCTGCCCCTCGACCCCCTCGCCGCGGGCGATGGATTGGGCCTGAATCTCGGCCTCGGAGAGGTTGTAATAGACCGTGCCCAGTCCCGTGATGCCCTGATCGGACAGCTTCATCGAAGGGTTCACGCGACCGTGGTCCATTGCCGGCTCCTCGAAAGAAAATTGTCCTGCGGGTGCGGGACATGATCCAGCCTGTAGCACGGGGATTCCCGCGGGGAACAGGGCGCGCCGCCACAGTTCGCGCTAACAAAGTCCTGTTAGCGCAACCTGTTAGCGCCGTCAGGCGCCGGTTAGGGATTGGGTGATCATTTTCGCCACATTCTGGACCGGCGCGCCGCATGATTCGCGATTGCGGTTGATTCGATTGGGCAAAACGGGGAAACAATGCGGAAAAATACAAGCCAACAAAAACCAAGATTGAGCAGGAAAGGGTACCGCCCATGTCCAAGATCGCCCTTGTGGACGACGATCGGAACATTCTGACGTCCGTTGCCATGACGCTCGAGGCCGAGGGCTTCGACGTCGAGACGTACAACGACGGGCAGTCCGCCCTCGACGCCTTCAACAAGTCCATGCCCGACATGGCCGTCCTCGACATCAAGATGCCCCGGATGGATGGCATGGACCTGCTCCAGCGGCTGCGGCAGAAAACGTCGATTCCGGTGATCTTCCTGACCTCCAAGGATGACGAGATCGACGAGGTGCTGGGTCTGCGCATGGGCGCCGACGACTACGTCAAGAAGCCCTTTTCCCAGCGCCTTCTGGTCGAGCGGATCCGCGCCCTGCTGCGCCGGCAGGAAGCCACCTCGGGCGAAGTGGTCGACGGCGGCGAAGAGGCCAAGATCATGACCCGCGGCTCTCTGACGATGGACCCGCTGCGCCACGCGGTGACGTGGAAGGGCCGTGACGTCTCGCTGACCGTGACCGAGTTCCTGCTGCTTCAGGCCCTGGCCCAGCGGCCCGGCTTCGTCAAATCCCGCGACCAGCTGATGGACGTCGCCTACGACGACCAGGTCTACGTGGATGACCGCACCATCGACAGCCACATCAAGCGACTTCGCAAGAAGATGAGGATGGTCGACGACGAGTTCTCGGCAATCGAGACCCTTTATGGTATCGGATATCGCTACAACGAAGAGTAGGCGATGACCGCTGACCCCAGGATAGACGTCCGCGACCTGAACTCGGTACGCCGGGCGGCGGCCGAGGCTGACGTCGTTCTGGGGGACGACTGGGTGATCCCGCGCGACCCGGACGATCGGGCGTACCAGCAGAGGCGGCGCAAGCGGAGCCTTCTGTCCCTGCGCCGCTCGCCCCTTGCCCGGAAGATCATCACCTTCAACCTCATCGCACTGATCGTTCTGGTCGCGGGGCTGCTCTACCTCAGTCCTTCGCGCGACAGTCTTGCGCTCCAGCGCGCGAACGGCCTTGTCAGCGAGGCCGAGCTGATCGCCGACGCCTTCGAGGCGCAGCTGCCCGTCAGCGCCCCGGTGAACATCGTCACCGGTGACGGTGTCAACGCGGCCGAAACGCTGACCGGCCTCGACCTGCGGGGCGGGGCGCAGATCTTCGTCTTCAGCCCGGACCAGCGACTGGTTGCCGCGGCCCGCCCCGCCGTTCCGGGGGGCGGCATACCCGGTTTCGCCCCCGATCAGGGCCGGGCGGTGATCTCCAATTTCCTGTCCGGCGCCTGGCACGCCGTCGTCGATGCCCTCTCGCCGGCGACCAACGCGCCGCCCTTCGACCTCGAGTCCGCGCTGACCGAAATGCTGCCGGCCAGCCTTGCCGGCGAGACGGTGGTGGAGACGCTGATCGACGATGCGGACCAATCGCTCTTCGCGGTCGCGACCCCGATACGGCAGGGGAACGTCACCGTCGGCGTCGTCGCCCTCGCAAGCGCCGCGGGCGAAATCGACGCCCTGGTCGACCAGCAGCGCGAACTTGTCCTGTGGATGTTCGTTCTTGGCGTCGTGGTCTCTGTGGGACTGGGACTGATCCTCGCCTCCACCATCGCCAACCCCTTGGCCGAACTCGCCGAAGCCGCCGAATTCGGACGCGCCAAGAACGCGCGCAAGATGTCGCCCAACCGCATCCGAATCCCCGACCTGACCGCCCGTCCGGACGAGATCGGCCGCCTGTCGGGCGCGCTGCGCGGCATGGTCAGCGCCCTCTATGACCGGATCGAGGGGAACGAACAGTTCGCCGCCGACGTCGCGCACGAGATCAAGAACCCCCTCGCATCCCTTCGCTCGGCAACCGGCACGCTGCGCATCGCCAAGCGCGAAGATCAGCGCGAGAAGCTGCTGGAGATCATCGAGCACGACGTGAACCGCCTGGACCGGCTGGTGACCGACATCGCCGGGGCCTCGCGCCTCGACAGCGAACTCGTCCGGGACGAGGAGGAACCCTTCGACCTCGTCAAGCTGTTGACGAACCTGACCGAGCATCTCG
>JAMWZF010000259.1 GCA_024304875.1 Paracoccaceae bacterium | reverse complement strand
TGACAGCCCCCTCCCCCGACCGGCCCCTTCTCGGCATCCTCCTCGTCGTGGTCGCGGTGTTCTTCCTGGCGATCTCGGACGTGCTGACCAAGCATCCGACCCAGATCTACCCGGTGCCCCTCGTGGTGGCCGTTCGCTACCTCGCCAGCCTCGCGATCCTCCTCGCCATCGTGCTGCCCGTCACCGGCCGGCGACTGTGGCGTACGCATCGACCGGCCTCGTCCTGCTCCGCGGCGGAGTGCTGACCGTCGCCTCGCTCGCCCTGCTGTTCTGGGTCTCGGCCACCGGCGCGGTGGCGTTCAGCGGCCTGGCGGCCCCGCATCTGCTGCGACCCTTGCCTCGGCTGGTCGATATCGGGCTCATGCCGCTTCCCGGGCTGGTCGCGACGACGGGCCATTTCCTCTTTGCCGCCGCCTACCGGCAGGCCCCGGCCGCGCTGATCGCGCCGGTGAACTACATGCACCTCGTCTGGGCCGCCCTTCTGGGCTGGGTCGTCTTCGGCCACGTGCCCGGCGCGCTCAGCCTCCTCGGCATGGGGCTGGTCGCCGCCTCGGGCGTCCTGCTGGCCCTCGGCAGCCACCTTGCGGGGCGACGTGCGCGGCGGCCGGTGGCGGCCGAGGTGCCCTGACCCAGCGCAACGACGCTTGCCTTGGCCGGCGGGACTGCTAACCCGGCGGCATGGAGCACCTCAGCCAATCCCCGACCGACCCCGCCTTCGTGCAGGACCCCTACCCGTTCTACGACCGCGCCCGCGCCGGCGGAGACCTGTTCTGGTGGGAGGACTATGGCCTGCCCTCGGCCACCTCGCACCGGGCGGTCACGGCCCTGCTCAAGGACCGGCGGCTGGGGCGCGAGGTGCCGCCCGAGGCCGCGACGCAGGTACCGGAGCGCCTGCGCCCGTTCTACGACATCGACGATTTCTCCATGCTCGACATGGAGCCGCCACGGCACACGCGGTTGCGAGGGCTGGTGCTCCGGGCCTTCACGTCGCGCCGGATCGCAGCGCTCGGACCCGAGATCGCGGCGCTGGCTGAGGGACTGATCGACGCCTTTCCGTCCGGCGACTTCGACCTGCTGACCGCCTACTGTCAGCCGATCCCGGTCCTTGTCATCGCCCGCCTGCTGGGGGTGCCGGACAGCGCCGCGCCGGACCTCTTGCGCTGGTCCAACGCGATGGTCGCGATGTACCAGGCCCGGCGGTCCGAGGCGATCGAGGCGGCCGCCTGCGCCGCCGCCACCGATTTCGGCGCTTTCCTGCGCGACGTCATCGCCCATCGGCGGCGGACCCCCGGCGACGACCTGTTGACCCAGCTGATCGCGGCCGAGGAAGCGGGCGAGAAGCTGTCCACCGAGGAGCTGATCGGCACCTGCGTCCTGCTGCTGAACGCCGGGCACGAGGCGACGGTGCACGGGCTGGGGAATGCGGTGCCGATCCTGTTGGCCCATGGCCGGCCGGAGATCACCGACGCCTGCGTCGAGGAGCTTTTGCGCCTCGACCCGCCGCTCCACATCTTCGACCGCTGGGTCTACGAGGACGCCGAACTCTTCGGGCACAGCTTCCGGCGCGGCGACCGGATCAACCTGATCCTCGGCGCCGCGAACCGTGACCCCGCTGCCTATCCGGACCCCCATCGGTTCGACCCGGACCGCCAGGGGCCGACCCACACCAGCTTCGGCGCCGGCATCCACTTCTGCGTCGGTGCGCCGCTGGCGCGGCTCGAGATGCGGACCGGGCTGGAGCGGCTGATGGCGCGCTGCTCGGATCTGACCGTCACGAGGCCGCCAACCTACGGGGATACCTACCACTTTCACGGCTACGAGGCCCTGACGGTCCGGGTCTGAGCCGCACGCGATCATGTGCGTCCCCCCTGCGGCCAACCGGGGTTCAACTCCCGGTTGCCAGGACTCCAGAACGCTAGCGATCCGGAGTCCTCGTGAGGCCGCAACCCACCGAAAACGTTAAAAAGCTGCCCGTTAATCAGGGTTAATCACGAACCCTCCGGTCACAGCGGCAAGGCGAGGGTCGACTTGATCTCTTCCATGCTCAGAAGCGCCGTCACGTTGTAGATCCGCACCTCGGAAATCAGCGCCTGGTAGAAGGTGTCGTAGGCGCGCGCATTCTCGACC
Source organism: Paracoccaceae bacterium (assembly GCA_024304875.1). GTDB lineage: Bacteria > Pseudomonadota > Alphaproteobacteria > Rhodobacterales > Rhodobacteraceae > JAMWZF01. The sequence continues at coordinate 2,624 of JAMWZF010000259.1, read as the reverse complement.
CGCACCTTCAGGATGTAGTCGATGTCCCCCGCAAGCCGGTGCGCCTCCTGCACCTCCGGGCGGGCCTGCAGGGTTGCGAGGAACTTCTTCTGCCACTCCGCCTCGTGCTCGGACGTCCGGATGAGCACGAAGAAACAGGCGCCGAAGCCCAGCTTCTCGGCATCGAGCGGCGCCACCTGCGCCCCGATCACCCCGGCCTCGCGCAGCTTGCGAATCCGGTTCCAGACCGGGGTCTTGGAGGACCCGACCACCTTGGCGATCTCGTCCAGGGACCGGCCCGCATCCACCTGCAATTCGCGCAGGATTTTCCGGTCCAGGTCGTCGATCTGCACAGCCATTCCATGCCTCCGTGATTTCCGCGACAGGCGTTTCGCGCCCGCAGCAATACGGAACATACGTCCTTGTTTGCGCAGCGCAATGGGCAATTCATGGGACGATGTTCTATATTGGAGCACGAAGGAGACCCGTGATGCAGCATTTCCCGATTTTCGTCGCCCTGACCGGCCGCCGTGTCGTCGTCGCCGGCGGAGGCGAGGCCGCCGTCGCCAAGCTGCGCCTGCTGCTCAAGACCGAGGCCGCGATCACCGTCGTCGCGCCTGAGGTCGCGCCCGAGATCGCTTCCTGGGACCGCGAGGGAAAGCTGACGATCATCCGCCGCGCCCTCCGCGCCGGCGACGTGGCCGGCGCCACGCTCTTCTACGGCGCCGCCGAGGACGAGGAGGAAGACGCCCGCACCGCCGCCATCGCCGAGGCCGAGGGCGCGCTGGTCAACATCGTCGATAACCTTCACGCGAGCCAGTTCATCACCCCCGCCATCGTCGACCGCGACCCGGTCACCGTGGCGATCGGCACCGAGGGCGCCGCCCCGGTCCTGGCCCGCGCCATCAAGGCCGACCTCGAAGAGCGTCTGCCCCAGCAGCTCGGCCCCCTCGCCCGGATCGGCAAGGCCTTCCGCGGCATGGCCGAGGCCCTGCCCTTCGGCCGCGCCCGCCGCGACTTCTGGCGGGACTACTACTTCGAGGCCGGCCCGCGCGCCTTCGAGAACGGCGAGGAGGCGGTGGAAGAGGCGCTGGACCAGCTGCTCAATGCCCACCTCGCGCGCGAGACCCGCGCCGGCCACGTCGATTTCGTCGGTGGCGGCCCGGGCGACCCCGAACTGCTCACGCTCAAGGCCCGCACCGCGCTCGACCGGGCCGACATCGTGATCCATGACCGGCTGATCGCCGCGCCGATCCTCGAACTCGCCCGCCGCGAGGCGATCCTGATCGAGGCCGGCAAGGAGGGCTTCGGCCCCGCCATGAGCCAGGAGGACATCAACGCGCTGATCGTCGAACACGCCCAGGCCGGGCACCATGTCGTCCGCCTGAAGTCCGGCGATCCCACCGTCTTCGGCCGCCTCGACGAGGAGCTGGAGGCCGTGGAGGCCGCAGGCGTCGCCTATTCCATCGTGCCCGGCATCACCGCCGCCTCCGCCGCCATCGCGGGCCTCGGCCAGTCGTTCACCCGCCGGGGTCGCAATTCGTCCGTCCGGCTGATGACCGGACATGACGTGAAAGGCTTTGCCGACCACGACTGGAAGACGCTGGCCCGCACAGGCGAGGTCGCCGCGATCTACATGGGCAAGCGCGCCGCGCGGTTCCTGCAGGGGCGGCTGATGATGCACGGCGCGGACCCCGCGACCCCCGTCACCGCGGTCGAGAATGCCTCGCGCCTCGATCAGCGCACGCACGTGACCACCCTCGGCCGCATGGCCGCCGATCTCGACACCGCGGCCCTGACCGGCCCCGTCCTCATCCTCCTCGGCCTCGCCCCCCGCGCCGCCGAGGCCGAAATCAAGACCCTGCAAGAAGAGGCCCTCTGAAATGCCCCGCCCGTTCACCCCCAAGGTCGTCACCGCCAACCGCCTGCTCGAGGGCGACGCCGTCTGGCTTCGCGCCGATGGCGAGTGGACCCCCAAGATGGCGGAAGCCGAGCTGATCACCGACGAGGGCACGGCCCAGGTCCGCCTGATCGAGGCCGAGGCCCAGGCGCACATCGTCGTCGGCGCCTACCTTGCCGACGCCAAGCCGGGCACCAAAGGCCCCGAGCCGACCCACTTCCGCGAGGCGTTCCGCACCCGCGGCCCGTCCAACTACGCCCACGGCAAGCAGACGGAGCTCTGAGATGTACCATTATTCCGACTTCGACGAAGCCTTCGTGCGCACCCGCGTCGCCCAGTTCCGCGCCCAGGTGGAGCGCCGGATCGACGGTTCCCTCACCGAGGACGAGTTCAAGCCGCTGCGCCTGATGAACGGCCTCTACCTGCAACTGCACGCCTACATGCTGCGGGTGGCGATTCCCTATGGCACCCTCAACCCCCGCCAGATGCGCCAGCTCGCCATGATCGCCGAGCGCTGGGACCAGGGCTACGGCCACTTCACCACGCGCCAGAACATCCAGTTCAACTGGCCCAAGCTGAAGGACATCCCCGACATCCTCGACGCCCTCGCTGACGTCGAGATGCACGCGATCCAGACCAGCGGGAACACCATCCGCAACGTCACCGCCGACCACTTCGCCGGCGCCGCCGCCGACGAGATCGCGGATCCGCGCCCCGTGGCCGAGCTGCTGCGCCAGTGGTCCAC
>JAMWZF010000258.1 GCA_024304875.1 Paracoccaceae bacterium | reverse complement strand
TAAGAGACAGCGAAGGCGAAGCCGTCCATCGCGTAGGCGGTGATCTCGAGGAACAGCAGCAGGATGTGGTTCGCCGCCAGCCGCACGTCGCCGAAGCGGGCGCCGAGGAAGAGGAACGACACGAAGATCGCCTGGAGCATGAGCGAGCGCAGCAGGATGTCCGAGTTGACCCGCGCGAACCGGGTCAGCCGCACCCGGTCGAAGATCCGCGCCGGGTCGCGCCAGGCCGGCGAGGCGAAGGCGCCGCGGCAGAACCAGAGACCGAGGGCCGCGCCCGAGACCTCGGCGATGACTGTCGCCACCGCCACGCCCTGCACCCCCCAGCCGAGGCCGAGGACGAACCACAGGTCCAGGCCCGCGTTCACCCCGTTCATCCAGAGCTGCACGGCGAGCACGGCGCGCGTCCGCTCGGCCGCGATCAGCCAGCCGGTGATGGCATAGAGCCCGATGAGGAAGGGCGCCGACCAGACCCGGATCGCCATGTAGTCGCGCGCCAGGGCCTCGACCTCGTCCGAGGCCGGGGAGACCCGGAACGACAGGGCGAAGAGCGGCAGTTGCAGGGTGATGATCGTCAGCCCCGCCAGCGCCCCGATGGCAAGCGCGCGCGACAGGATCGCCGCCGCCTCGTCCCCGTCGCCCTGCCCCAGCGCCTGGGCGGCGAAGCCGGTGGTGCCCATCCGCAGGAAGCCGAAGACCCAGTAGAGCGTCGACAGGATCAGCGCCCCGATCCCCACCGCGCCGATCGGCACGGGCGATCCCATCTGGCCGACGACCCCTGTGTCCACCGCGCCGAGGATCGGCACGGTGGCGTTCGACAGCACGATCGGCAGGGCGATCTGCAGCACGCGCCGGTTGGTGAGCGGCCCCTTCGCGGCCGCCAGCACGGCGTCACTCATCGGCGGGGGAGCGAGGCATCAGGAAATGGCCGGTCGCCTGGGCAAAGAGCTTGCCCCGGTTGTCCTGCCAGGCCTCCACGTGGACCGAGGCGTAGCGGCGGCCCGAGCGGACCACCCGGGCGCGGGCATAGGCGTCGCGCGGCAGGCCGGAGCGGAGGAAGTCGACGGTGAAGTCGATCGTCTTGGGCCAGCGGATCTCGGCGGGGGCCGGCGGCTCGCCGCCCGTGGTCTCGATCGCCTCCCAGATCAGCGACCAGGTCAGCTCCACCTGCGCCGCGATCTCGAGGAAGCCGGCGGTCACCCCCCCATGGATCGCTGGCAGGGCGGGATTGCCGATCAGCTTGTCGTCGTAGGGCAGCACGGCGGTCAGCTCGTCCCCGCGCCGGTCGAACTGCACGCCCAGGAACTGGACGTAGGGCGCTCCTTCGACAAGCGCCTTCAAGGCCGCGTCCCGGCGCTGCTTGACCACCTGGACAGGTTCGGGGCGCTTCATGACGACACCTGCCCGCCCGCGGAGGGGCCGACGGTGAAGGCGCCCGTGGCGCTGGCCACCGGGTTTGCCTCGTCGGCGTCCCAGGCGCTGGCGCGCACGAAGGCGACGGAGCGGGTGACGTGGTAGCAGGTGGCCCTCGCGGTGATCGCCTGGCCCGGGGTCGCGGCGCGCATGTAGTCGATGCGCAGGTCCAGGGTCGCGGTCACCGTCGCCTTGGGATGGGACATCACCGCCGCCCCGCCGCAGGTGTCGAGCAGGGTCGAGATCGCGCCGCCGTGGATCACGCCCTTGACCGGGTCGCCCACCAGCCGGTCGTCCCAGGGCATCCGCAGCACCGCCTCGCCCGTCCCCACCTCGACCACCTCCATCGCCAGGGCGCGGGCGTGCGGGATTGCCTCGATGAACTGGCGGGCGATGATCTGTCGCCGGGCTTCGGGTGTCTTGTCTGTCATGGGATGGCCAACCAACTTCGATGTCGGCCGAGCATCGGTCCGCCGCCGCACCGGCGCAACCCCTGCCCGCGCATTGCACCGCTCATATCGTCATGCTTAGTTGAGGGTAGCGGGAGGACCGGATGGCCGACGAAAGACTGTCGTTCAAGGAGATGTGCGCGCGGTTCGACGTCACCCCGCGCACCCTGCGCTATTACGAGTACATCGAGCTTCTCTCGCCGGACCGCGAGGGGCGTGCCCGGTTCTACGGCCCGCGCGAGGTGGCGCGGATGACCCTGATCCTCCGGGGCCGGAGGTTCGGCTTTTCCCTAGAGGAAATCCGCCAGTGGCTGCTTGTCTACGAGGAGGAAGGCACCGAGGCGCAGTTCCGCGCCTTCGTGGAACTGGCCGACCGGCAGATGGAAGAGCTGGCGAAACAGCGCGACGAACTCGACGCCACGATGGACGAACTCAAGGCGCTGCGGGACCGCACCGCCGCCAGCCTGGACTGATCCGCGCAAACCCGACTTTGCGTCATCGAAACGTTACAAAATTGCGGTTTTCGCCGCGTCATCTTTCGTGACCTTTCGTCAGAAAAAATCTGACGCCGCGTTACATTTACGGTCGCGTCACCGTTCCTTGTAAGAGAGGGCCACGTCCCTCAATTGGCGGCCATGCCTGACATGATGGGACCATGACATGACCAATGAGACGATGACAATTCGACAGATGTGCGACAGTTTCGGCGTCACGCCGCGCACCCTGCGCTTCTACGAGGCGAAGGAGCTGCTTTCGCCGATCCGCGAGGGCCAGAAGCGGCTGTTCACCCGGCGCGACCGGGCGCGGCTGAAGCTGATCCTGCGCGGCAAGAAGTTCGGCTTCTCGCTCGAGGAAATCCGGCAGCTGCTGGACCTCTACGAGATGGACGGCGGCGAGGACGCGCAGCTGGTCCAGACGCACGAGCTGGCCCGCAAGCATCTGACCGAGATGGAAGCCCAGCGCGACGCGCTGAACGAGGCGATCCAGGAGCTGAAGTCCCAGATCGACTGGGGCAACGCCGAGCTGGAGCGCCGGGGCATCGGAAAATCGACGGCGGCCTGAGACCCGGGCCCCGTCACCACAACGACCACGAGGGGAGAGACCTGAATGCCGATCTACGCCGCACCTCTGAAGGACATGCAATTCGTCCTGCATGACGTCCTGAAGGTTTCCGAGCAGGAAATCCCGGGCTTCGAAGACCTCGACCGCGACTTCACCGCCGCGGTGCTGGAGGAAAGCGGCAAGCTGGCCTCCGAGGTCCTCCTCCCCCTCAACATGGTGGGCGATACCGAGGGCTGCACGCTCGAGAACGGCGTCGTCCGCACCCCCAAGGGCTTCGACGAGGCCTTCCGCCTGATGCGCGAGGGCGGCTGGACCGCCATGGACTGCGACCCCGACTACGGCGGCCAGGGCCTTCCTTACGTCATGCACACCGCCGCGCAGGAGCCCTTCGTGTCGGCCAACATGGCCTTCAACATGTACCAGGGCCTGACCCACGGCGCCTATTCGGCAATCCACATCCACGGGTCCGAGGAGCAGAAGCAGACCTACCTGCCCAAGCTGACCACCTGCGAGTGGACCGGCACCATGAACCTGACCGAGCCGCACTGCGGCACCGACCTCGGGCTGATGCGCACCAAGGCCGAGCCGCAGGACGACGGCACCTACAAGGTCACGGGCCAGAAGATCTTCATCTCGGCCGGCGACCATGACCTGGCCGAGAACATCATCCACCTCGTGCTGGCCAAGATCCCCGGCGGCCCCGAGGGCATCAAGGGCGTCTCGCTCTTCATCGTGCCGAAGTTCCTGGTGAACGAGGACGGGAGCCTTGGCGACCGCAACGGCGTGACCTGCGGCAAGCTCGAAGAGAAGATGGGCATCCACGGCAACGCCACCTGCGTGATGAACTACGACGGCGCGACCGGCTACCTGATCGGCGAGGCCCACAAGGGCATGCGCGCGATGTTCACCATGATGAACGAGGCCCGCCTCGGCGTCGGCCTGCAGGGCTATGCCCAGGCCGAGATCGCCTTCCAGAACGCGGTGGCCTATGCCAACGACCGGCTGCAGGGCCGCGACGTGACCGGCGCCAAGAACCCCGAGGGCCCCGCCGATCCGCTGATCGTCCACCCCGACATCCGGCGCAACCTGATGGACCAGAAGTCCTTCGTCGAAGGCGCCCGCGCCTTCACCTACTGGGGCGCCTCGCTGATCGACCGGGCGCACAAGAACAAGGACGCCGATGCCGAGGGGCTCATCTCGCTGATGACCCCGGTCATCAAGGGCTTCCTGACCGACAAGGGCTTCGAATACGCCGCCGCCGCCCAGCAGGTCTACGGCGGGCACGGCTACATCGAGGAATGGGGCATGTCGCAATACGCCCGCGACGCCCGGATCACCCAGATCTACGAAGGCGCGAACGGCGTTCAGGCGCTAGACCTCGTCGGCCGCAAGCTCGCCGCGGACAACGGCAAGCACGTCATGGCCTTCTTCGAGATGGTGAAAGCCTTCGTGAAGGACAACTCCCGGGACGAGGCCTTCGACGCCGCCTACCTCGAGCCGCTGAAGGCCGCCTCCAAGCAGCTGCAGGAGGCGGGCATGTACTTCATGGCCGAAGGCATGAAGAACCCGCACAACGCGCTCGCCGGATCCTACGACTTCATGCACATGATGGGCCACGTCTGCCTCGGCCTGATGTGGGGCCGGATGGCCGTCGCCGCCAAGGTTGCGCTGGACGCCGGCACCGAGGATCCGGACTTCTACCAGGCCAAGCTGGCGACCGCACGCTACTACATGGCCCGGCAGCTGCCGGCCTGCGCCATGCACCTCGCCCGGATCAAATCCGGCGCCGAGCCGGTGATGGCACTGGAAGCCGCGTCGTTCTGACGGTTAGGGTGGGC
>JAMWZF010000257.1 GCA_024304875.1 Paracoccaceae bacterium | reverse complement strand
ACGCCGGCTTAAGCCCGGCGCGGCGGGCGGCGCCGGGCTTAAGCCGGCGTTAACCGGAATCAGGTGAAGCTGGGGCATGACACAGATCATGCGCCAGCACCCGACCGAGGATTGGATCAATCAGATCTTTGCCGCGAAGGCGGCGCAGACCGGTGGCGTCGTGCGGCGCAAGGTGTCTTGGGTCGACCGGGAAATCGGACGCGACAGGCTGATCGCCGAGGTCCGCAAGCGCGGCTTTCACATGATCGAATGCGCCGGGCAATTCGTCATCGTCTGCGCGCCGGCACCGATCCGCATGATCTGCTGACATCCTGATTTTCGCGAAAATCAGGTCCGAGTTTTCGCGAAAACTCGGATTATCTCAGCGGTAATACAGCGACTTGCCGTTCGCGAAGACCTGAACCTTGGCCGGATCGGCCGTCAGCCGCACGTCCTTGCCCCGCACATCCGTGTGGATGCCCGGCAGCTTGGCGATCACCGTGTCGCTGTCCCCGGCCGATTGCGGCGCCGCGAAATAGAGCAGCGTGACCTCGCCGAGGGCCTCGGTGATGTCCACGGTTCCGTGGAAGGCGTAATTCTCGCTCTCGGTCTCGACAAGGTCCTCGGGGCGGATGCCCACGTTGACCTTCATCCCCTTGTCCGCCTCCTGCGTCGGCACGGCCGAATAGATCACCCCGCCGCCGTCCTCGAGCCGCAGGCCTGTCCGCTCGCCGGTCTCGACGATCTCGCCGGCCAGGAGGTTCATTGCCGGAGAACCGATGAACTGCGCGACGAACTCGTTTTCGGGCCGCTCGTAGAGTTCCAGCGGCGTGCCGACCTGGGCGATGCCCTTGTTGGCCAGGACGACGATGCGGGAGGCGAGGGTCATCGCCTCGACCTGGTCGTGGGTGACGTAGATCATCGTCCGGTCGGGCATGCTCTCCTTCAGCTGAGCGATCTCGATCCGGGTCGCGACGCGAAGGGCGGCGTCGAGGTTCGAGAGCGGCTCGTCGAAGAGGAAGACCTTGGGCTCGCGCACGATCGACCGACCGATGGCGACCCGCTGGCGCTGACCGCCCGAGAGGGCCTTGGGCAGGCGGTCGAGGTAGGGCTCGAGCTGGAGGATCTTGGCCGCCTTGGCCACCGCCGCCTCGATCTCGTCCTTGCTCTTGCCCGCCAGCTTGAGCGCGAAGGACATGTTGTCCCGCACGGTCATGTGCGGATAGAGCGCGTAGGACTGGAACACCATGGCGATGCCCCGCTCGGCCGGGGGCATGTCGTTCACCAGCACGCCGTCGATGTGCAGGGTGCCCGAGCTGATCTTTTCCAGGCCCGCGATCATCCGCAGGAGGGTGGACTTGCCACATCCCGAGGGCCCGACGAAGACGACCAGCTCTCCCTGCTGGATGTCCAGGTCGATGTGCTTCAGGACCTCGACGGTGCCGCCGTACTTCTTGCCGACGTCCGCCAGTTTGAGATCTGCCATTGGTCCTCCCCCCTCAATCCTTTGTTAATGTTCCCGGTTCACCGCAAAGCAGCACTGCCAGGGGCCAAGGTGCAATTGTCCGTCCGGCGAGGGCGCCGAGCTGCCCAGCTCGCCGCCGATCGTCTCCCAGTCGCCCGGCGGGACCGGCAGGTCCGAGGGCGTGTCGGACAGGTTCACCGCGCAGAAGAGGGTCTCGTCCTCGCTGCGCCGGATGAAATGAACCACGTCGCCGGTGGCCCGGACCCTGTCGTGCTCGCCCTTGCGCAGGGCGGTGTGGGTCCGGCGGAAGGCGATGGCGCGGCGGTAGTGATGCAGCAGCGCGCCCGGCTCCAGCTCCTCGGTCTCGACGGCCTTGGCCAGGTGCTCGTGCGCGACCGGAAGCCAGGTCTGCGCGGCGCCGGAGAAGCCGCCGTGATGGTTCGAGCGTTCCCAGACCATCGGCGTGCGGCAGCCGTCGCGGCCCTTGAACTCGGGCCAGAACTCGATGCCGTAGGGGTCCTGCAGGTCCTCGTAGGCGAGTTCCGCCTCGGTGAGGCCCAGTTCCTCGCCCTGGTAGACGCAGATCGACCCGCGCAGGGCCACCATCAGCGTGAAGAAGGCGCGCAGCGCCCCCGGCGAGAGGTCCCACCGGGTCGCGTGGCGCACGACGTCGTGGTTCGAGAAGGCCCAGCAGGGCCAGCCGCCGCCGGCGACCTCGTCCACCTTGTTCATCACCTCGGCGACGAATGAGGCGGTGGGCCGGCTGCCCGACAGAAGCTCGAAGGCGTAGCACATCTGCACCTTGTCGCCGCCCGAGGTGTATTCGCCCATGATCTCGAGGCCCCGCTGGGCATCGCCGACCTCGCCCACGGCGGCGGCGCCGAAAGGCTCCATCACCGCGCGCAGCTTCTTGAGGAACTCCAGGTTCTCGGGCTGGTTCTTGGAGTAGATGTGTTCCTGGTGGTTGTAGGGGTTCACCGAGGGCGCGATGGAGGCGTTTCGCATCTCCTTGGGCAGCGGCGGGTTATCCCGCAACTCCTTGTCATGCATGTAGAAGTTGATCGTATCGAGGCGGAAGCCGTCGACCCCCCGGTTCAGCCAGAAGCGGGCCACGTCCAGCAGCGCCTCCTGAACGTCTGGGTTCCAGAAGTTGAGGTCGGGCTGCGAGACGAGGAAGTTGTGCAGGTAGTACTGCTCGCGCCGCGGCTCCCATTGCCAGGCCGAGCCGCCGAAGATCGACAGCCAGTTGTTCGGCGGCGTGCCGTCGGGCTTGGGGTCGGACCAGACGTACCAGTCGCATTTGTCGTTGGTCCGGTCGCGGGCGCTTTCCTGGAACCAGGGGTGCTGGTCCGAGGTGTGCGACAGCACCAGGTCGATCATCACCTTGATGCCGTACATGTGCGCCGTCTCGACCACGGAATCGAAGTCGGAAAGGTTCCCGAACATCGGGTCCACGTCGCAGTAGTCCGAGACGTCGTAGCCGAAGTCCTTCATCGGCGAGGTGAAGAACGGGCTGATCCAGATCGCGTCGACCCCGAGGGCGGCGATGTAGGGCATCCGCCGGACGATCCCCAGAAGGTCGCCGATCCCGTCGTTGTTGCTGTCCTGGAAGCTGCGGGGGTAGATCTGGTAGATCACCGCCCCCTTCCACCAGTCGGGGTTCTTCACAAACTGCTGTCCGTCCATCAGCGGCGCTCCATCCATCACTTGCAGGCCTTACTTCACGGAGCCCGCGAGGAGCCCTCGGACGAGGTATCGCTGCATCGCGAAGAAGACCACAAGGGGGACCGCCATGGAGACGAAGGCGGACGTGGCGAGAACCTCCCAGTCGCCGCCCCGGGTGCCCAGCATTTCGACAAGCTGCCGTGTCATGACGGTCGTCTGGCCGGACGAGTCGATCAGGAAGACGAGGGCGACAAGCAGGTCGTTCCAGGTCCAGAGGAACTGGAAGATGGCGAAGGAGGCCAGGGCCGGGAAGGACAGCGGCAGGATGATCCGGGTGAAGATCTGGAAATCGGTCGCGCCGTCGACCTTGGCGTTCTCGATGATGTCCCGCGGCAGGCCGACCATGTAGTTTCGGAGCAGGTATATGGCCAGTGGCAGGCCAAAGCCGGTATGCGCCAGCCATGTGCCGAGGTATCCCTTTCCGATGCCGATGGCATTGTGAAGCGTCAGAAGCGGGATCAGGGCGAGCTGGAGCGGCACCACGAGCAGGCCGACGATGGTCGCGATCAACAGCGCGCGGCCCGGGAAGTCCATCCAGGCGAGCGCATAGGCCGCGAAGGCGGCGACGAGGATCGGGATGATCGTCGCGGGAATCACCACCGTCAGCGTGTTGAAGAAGGCCCGCGCCATGCCCTGGCTGTTGGCCGGGTCGAAAAGCACGAAGTTGTAGTTGTCGAGCGTGAAGCTGGGCGGGACCACCGCGTCGACGAAGACGCGCTGCCCCCGGCCGCTGATCTGCTCGTCCGTGCCCCGCCACTCGTAGGTGCCGTCCTCGTTGACCAGGAAGGTCTGTCCATCGCCGAGGTCGGCGGTCTGGCCCGGCTCGTAGGCGCCGATGTCCCGGCTCGACACGCCCCAGGCCCCGACCGACGCCGTCAGCCCGTCATCGGCGAAATCGCCCGAGACGACATAGAAGCCGCCATCCACCTCGACTCGGTTCTCGTCGGGGTCGGCGGTTCGGACCTGGATCGTCTGTTCGGAGGGGAACATGGCCGACCACCAGCCCGAGGCGGTGATCTGGTCGCCGGTGCGGAAGGACGACACGAAGAGGCCGAGGGTCGGGAAGATCCAGAGGAGGACCAGCGCCAGAACGGAGAGGTTGGTCACCCAGACGAGGGTGGCCTTCTCGCCGGCCATGCCGTCCTCGCTGGTCTTGCCCTTGAAGAGGCCGCCGATCACCTGGCGGGCGGCGATGACGAAGGAGCCGCGATCGGGTGTATCGGTCATCAGCGCATCTCCTTGCGGGCGTTGTAGACGTTCCAGACCAGGATCGGCGTCACCATAAGCATGATGATCATCGCGCTGGCCGACCCGATGCCCCAGTCGTTCGACCGGAACAGCTTGTCGTACATGTAGTTGGCCAGCACCTGCGTCTCCCACTGGCCGTTGGTCATGGCGAAGACGATGTCGAAGACCTTGAGCGTGGCGATGGTGATGGTGGTCCAGACCACGACGATCGTGTTCATGATCTGCGGGATCTTGATCTTGAAGAAGATCTGGAAGGGGTTCGCGCCGTCCACGATGGCGGCCTCGACCGTCTCCTCGGGGACGCCGCGCAGGGCCGCCGACAGGATGACCATGGCAAAGCCGGTCT
>JAMWZF010000256.1 GCA_024304875.1 Paracoccaceae bacterium | reverse complement strand
CCAAAAATACCTCGGGGGGAGGCCGCAGGCCGGGGGGCAGCGCCCCCCCTCCGCGGTCAATATCCCAGGGAGCGGTCGACCACGAAGAGGAACGGCTCGCCCGCCTCGCCCCGGCGGATGTTCTCGGCGATGACCTCGGATGCCGTGCCGGGCCGGGTGCCCGAGGCGATGTGAGGCGTGACCGTGACACCGGGGTGGGCCCAGAAGGGATGGTCCTTCGGCAGCGGCTCAAGGCGGAAGGTGTCGAGCGTCGCATGGCCGAGATGCCCGCTGTCCAGGGCCGCCAGCAGGGCGTCGTCGTCGATCAGGGGTCCGCGTCCCGGGTTCAGCACGGCGGCGCCGGGGGCCAGCAGGGCCAGGGTCCGTGCGTTCAGGGTGTTTTCCGTCGCGGGGGTGTCGGGCAGGAGGAGGACGACGATCTCGGCCCCCGTCAGGGCCGCATCCAATCCCTCCGCGCCCGAGAAACAGGCGGTGCCCGGCACGTCCCGTGCGCTGCGGCTCCAGCCCCGGACCCGGAAGTTCAGCGCGGCCAGCGCGCCGCAGCAGGCCCGGCCGAGTTCGCCGAGGCCGAGGACCGCGACCGTCCGGTCCCGGGCCAGGGGCGGATCGCGGGGGACCCAGGCGGCCCCGGGGTTCACGATGTGGTCGTCGATCCCGAGGTGATGGCGCAGGACATGGGCGAGGACCCATTCCACCATCCCCTGCTTCAGCCCGGCGTCGACCATCCGGCAGAGCGGGATCGTCAGCGTGGGATTGTCCACCACGTCCTCGACCCCGGCCCAGAGGTTCAGAACCGCCTTCGCCCGGGTATAGGGCCGGAAGTCCTGCAAGGGGCCGTTCGGGGCATAGACGATGTAGTCGACCTCGGCGGGGTCGAGATCGGTCGCGACCCGCGCCTCGATCCCCGCGGCGGCGATCGCGGCGGGCAGCACCTTGGCGTAGTTGTCCCAGCGGGCGGACCCGCCGGCGAAGAGCACGTTGATCATCGCGCCTCCTATCTTGGCCTGTGGACATGGGCGGATTGCACCAGCCCGAAGGCGCCGAGCAGCACCAGCATGGCCGAGCCGCCGTAGCTGACCAGCGGCAGGGGCACGCCGACGACCGGGGCCAGGCCCATGACCATCGCCATGTTCACCGCGAAGAACAGGAAGAAGGTCACCGCCACGCCGAGGGTCACGAGCGAGGAGAACCGGTCCTTGTTCTGGAGGGCCGAGGCGACGCAGAAGAAGATGATGAGGCCGTAGAGGATCAGCAGGGTGATCCCGCCGACGAAGCCGAACTCTTCCGCCAGGGTGGTGAAGATGAAGTCGGTGTGCTTCTCGGGCAGGAAGTTCAGCCGCGACTGGGTCCCCTGCATGAAGCCGCCCCGTCCAGCCGCCCGAGCCGAGGGCGATCTTGGCCTGGGTGATGTGGTAGCCGGCGCCGGTGGGGTCCACCGTGGGGTCGAGGAAGGTGTCGATCCGCCGGTACTGGTAGTCCGCCAGCAGCTGCCAGGGCGTGCCCCGGCTCTCGAAGACGGCGATGATCGTGCCGATGCCGGCGGCCACCACGCTGCCGAAGTAGGCCCAGTGCACCCCGGCGAGGAACATCATCGTCCCGCCGCCCATGACCAGCAGGAGCGAGGTGCCGAGGTCGGGCTGGCGCAGCACCAGGTAGGTGGGCATCAGGATCAGGATCAGCGGCACCGCCACCCAGAGCGGCCGCGAGACCTTGGTCATCGGCAGCCAGTCGTAATAGGCGGCCAGCAGCATCACGAGGGTGATCTTCATCAGTTCCGAAGGCTGGAGCCGCATGAAGCCGAGGTCGATCCAGCGCTGGGCGCCCATGCCCGTCTCGCCGATGAATTCCACCAGCACCAGCAGGATCACCGAGGCGAGATAGGCCAGCGCCGCGAGGTTGCGCCAGACGTAGATCGGGATCATCGCGACGAAGAGCATCGCCGCCATGCCGAGCCCGAAGCGCTGGATCTGCGGCTCGGCCCAGCGGCCGAGGTCGCCGCCGGCCACGGAATAGAGCATCAGGAAGCCGATGCAGGCGACCGCCGTGACAAGGATGACCAGTGGCCAGTTGAGGTAGAGCAGCTTGCGAAGGCCGGTCGGGACGTATTTGACCTGATACTCGAGATAGGACATCAGCCGCCGCCTCTCAGGCCCGGTCCGAAACCGGCGCCCCGGTCGTTCCACGCAGCTTGATCCGCTCCTGCATCTGGGCCGCGGCCGAGCGTTCCGAGGAGGGATAGGCCTCCAGCGGCGGGAAGCCGCCGTAGAGCGCCTGCAGCATGATGTCCCGCCCGATCGGCGCCGCCGCGGCCGAGCCGCCACCGCCGTGCTCGACCACGACCGAGACCGCGTATCGCGGTGCCTCGGCCGGCGCGAAACAGACGAAGAGGGCGTGGTCCCGCCGCTCCCACGGCAGGTCGTCGTTCGAGGTCACGCCGCGGGCCCGCTCCTCGGCGGTGATCCGGCGGACCTGGGAGGTGCCGGTCTTGCCCGCCATCTCCATGCCCTCGGCCACGATCCGGGTGCGGTAGGCCGTGCCGCTGCTGTGGTTCGATACCGCGAACATCGAGGCCCGGATCCGGCGCAGGTGGTTCTCGTTCAGGCCCAGGCTCTCGCCCGCGCCCGAGGGCTGCTCGATCCCGTCGATGGTGCGCACCAGCCGGGGCGTGACCGACCGGCCGGTCGCGATCCGCGCAGTCATCACCGACAGTTGCAGGGGCGAGGTGAGGACATAGCCCTGGCCGATCGAGGCGTTGACCGTGTCGCCGATGCGCCATTGCTCGCCCCGGGTCTCGGTCTTCCAGGCGCGGTCGGGGATCAGTCCGCCGGTCACCGCCGACAGTGGCAGGTCGTGCCGCTCGCCGAGGCCGAGCCGCCGGGCCATCTCGGCGATCTTGTCGATGCCGACCCGCTGGGCGATGTCGTAGTAGTAGACGTCGCAGGACTGCTTGAGGCTCTCGTGCAGGTTGATGTTGCCGTGCCCGCCGCGCCGCCAGCAGTGAAACCGGATGCCCGAGACGTCCATGTGGCCGGGGCAGTAGACGGTCTCTTCCGGTCCGATCTCGCCGGCCTCGAGCGCGGCGAGGCCCGTGACCATCTTGAAGGTCGACCCCGGCGGATACATGCCCTGGTGCGCCTTGGCGGCGAGCGGGCGGTACTTGTCCTCGTTCAGACCCGCCCAGTCGGCGACCGATATGCCCCGGACGAAAAGGTTGGGGTCGAAGGAGGGCGCCGAGGAGATCGCCCGCAGGTCCCCGGTTTCGCAGTCCAGCACGACGGCGGCGGCGCTCTCGCCTTCCAGCCGGGCCTGGATGTAGTTCTGGAGATTGGCGTCGATGGTCAGCTGCAGGTCGGCGCCGGGGATGCCTTCGCGGCGGCCCAGCTCGCGCATGACGCGGCCGGCGGCGTTCACCTCCAGCTCGACGGTGCCGGCCTTGCCGCGCAGGTCGTGTTCGTTGCGCGCCTCGATCCCGGTCTTGCCGACGGGAAAGCGGGGAATGTTCAGCAGCGGGTCGTCGTCCTCGGCCAGGTAGCCCTCGGACATGTCGTAGCTCGACACCGGGCCGACATAGCCGACGACATGGGCGCTGTCCTCGCCGAGGGGGTAATGCCGGCTGAATCCGCGCTCGGTGTAGATGCCGGGCAGGGCCGGGGCGTTGACGGCGACGCGGGTGAAATACTCCCACGGAACGCGGTCGGCGATGGGCACGCGGACGTGGGGCTTGGGGCCCATGACCTCCTCGCGGGCGCGGGCGACCTCTTCGTCCGTCATGGGCATCAGCTGGCGCAGCTTGGCCAGGGTGGCGTCGACGTCGCCGGCCTCCTCGCGGACCATGACGATCCGGTAGTTCTGGGCGTTCTCGGCCAGGGGCAGGCCATTGCGGTCGAAGACGAGCCCCCGGGAGGGCGGAAGGAGCTGGACCGAGATCCGGTTCTCCTCGGCCAGCATCCGGTAGTCGTCGGCCTGGTCCACCTGCATCGAGCGCATCCGCCAGCCCAGGACGCCCATGACGCCCAGCTGCACGCTGCTCATCAGAAGGCCGCGGCGGGTGATGCGGCGCTGGCTCTCGCCGGTATCGGCCTCGCGCCGCTTCACAGCCGGTGCCCCAGGGCATCCACCGCGCCGGGGGCGGGGCGGGCGACGCCGAAGGCCAGGTAGGACAGGCCGGCAACGAGGGGATAGGCAAGGACGGTGGCGATCATCTGCACAAGATACGGGGCCAGGGGGATGACCGGCAACAGGGTCATCGCCGATGTGAAGCGGTAAACCGCGTAGAGGGCGACGATCCCCGCCGAGACGGTCATCCATTCGAGCGGCAGCGTCAGGTTGCGCATCGACCGGGCGCGCGCGCGCAGCGCCTCGGTCAGGATCAGGGCGAGGGCGGTCCAGAGGCCGGGGGGGCGCTGGAACATCAGGTCGGACAGCAGAAACATGAAGGCGATCAGGGTGACCGGCACATAGTCGGGCCGGCGGGCGACCCAGACGAGCGTGAGGCACAGCAGCCAGTCCGGCATGACAAAGGTGCGCGGCACGGTCTGGATCGGCAGGAGCTGGACATAGATGATCCCGACCCCGATCAGGACATAGGCCCCCCAGGCGAGCCAGATGCGGGTTGCCGGGTTGGTCTCAGCCATCGGACCCCTCCTCCTGCGCGACCTCGTCCGGGCCGGCCTCCGGTGCCGCTTCGGGCACCGCGACCATCGGGACGCCTTCGGGCGCGATCAGGCCGCCGGTGTCGGTGATCGGTGCCGTGCCCTGGTTGCGCAGGACACGCAGGAACT
>JAMWZF010000255.1 GCA_024304875.1 Paracoccaceae bacterium | reverse complement strand
CCGATCCTTTGCCAAGCCGTCGAAGCCGCCGCGGGCCTCGGCGAAGCCCGATGCCGCGTTCTCGGCCCGGGCCAGCAGTTCCTTCAGGGACTCGCGCCCGGCGCTCGTGATGCGGTAGCGGCTGATGCGGCCCGGCTCACCCGCGAGGGCGATCCAGTCGCGCAGCGCCAGTCCCTGGGCCACATCCTGGTCCACCACGGCAGAGCGCGAGGCGCTTCCGTCCGGTCCCTCGCGCACGACGACGGCATTTTCCATGTCGCGCGCGGCGGCGAGCACCGCACCGGTTTCGCACAGGCGACGCAGGATTCGAGCCGCATCTTCGCAGAACCGGGTCCTGACTTCGGCGCTCTCGGGCTCCGAGCGCAGGCTGACCGGCGCGTCCTCGCCCCGCTCCAGCCCCTGGCGGTTGGCCTGGTTCAGAAGAAGTTCGGTCAGTCTGCGCATCCCCGCGTCGACCAGCGGATCGTCGCGGCGCCCCTCGACCTTGCGGATCTGGCGCAGGACGGTCGAGGCGTGAACGCCCACGGCACGGGCCACGGCGCGGATCGGGATGCCGATCTCGGTATGCAGAAGGTAATGCCGGACCCCGTCCGGCACCCAAGGCGGCAGGGACAGAATGGTCATCCTGCGGGTCAATCCCTCGGTCATGTTTCTACTCCCGAAACAATTTGGTCATCGCGCCGAAGCCGGGACACGTGGAAAAGCTGTGGATAACCTTAAGGTTGTATTGGTTAATCGAATCCTAACTTCGCCCACGGACTGACAATCTTTTCAAAACGATAATCAATTCTCTGGAGGGAGTTCTTAACTTTCGAGCAGGCGGCAACACACGCTTGGGTTGTTTTATGTGGGCAACCAGTGACGACCAAGAGGGAACCTACCCATGCTGGACCTGCTTTCGATGATTTCCGCGCTGAAGCGCCCCGGCCTGCTGATCCGGGCCGCGCGACTGGGGGTCGAGGACTACGACCGGGCCCGCCACCTGCCCCGCCTCCTGCGCGTGGCCGACGCCCCGCGGCCCGGCACCGCGGTCATGCGCCTGCTGGAGATCGAGGCCGAGATCGACAGGAGCCGGAAGCAGAAGGCCGCGGAGTATTCCGTCTCGCGCCACCTCGACGTGCTGATCGCCCTGCTGGGCGAGGCGCGGATCATCCGGGCGGGATACCAGCCGCGAAGCGGCGATGCCCCCACCCCGCCGGCAGAGCAGACCCGCCCTCAGCCGTAGGCGTCGGGCGAAGCGGCCTTCTTCTCGGCCACGTAAGCGGCAAGCGCGGCGGCGATGGACGGATCCATCTGCGGCTGCTGGTACTTCGCCAGAAGCTTCTGGACGCGGGCGGCGCCGAGCGACTGGCTGTCTCGGCCGCCCTCGTCCTCCCAGGTCTCGAATGGCTTGTAGTCAAGGACGTCGGAACGCCAGAACGCCGACTTGAAGTTCGCCTGGGTGTGGGCGCAGCCAAGATAGTGCCCGCCCGGCCCGACCTCGCGGATCGCGTCCATCGCCTGACCGTTCTCGGTCAGGTCCACGCCTTTCGAGAGGTGATGCAGCACCCCCAGCTGGTCTGCGTCGAGCACGAACTTCTCGAAGCTGGCGACCAGTCCGCCCTCGAGCCATCCGCAGGCGTGCAACATGAAGTTGACCCCCGACAGGAGCCCCATGTTGAGGCTGTTGGAGGTCTCGTAGGCCGCCTGCGCATCGGGCAGCTTGGACCCCGTGAACGACCCCGCCGAGCGGTAGGGCAACCCCATCCGCCGGGCCAGCTGGCCCGCGCCGTAGGTGATGAGGCTGGCCTCCGGCGTGCCGAAGGTCGGCGCGCCCGAGTTCATGTCGATCGAGGTGACGAAGGCGCCGAAGATGACCGGCGCGCCGGGGCGGACGAGCTGTGAATAGGCGACGCCGGCCATGACCTCGGCCAGCACCTGCGTCAGCGTGCCCGCCACCGTCACCGGCGCCATCGCGCCGCCCACGATGAAGGGGGATACGATGCAGGCCTGCCCCGCCGCGGCATAGACCTCGAGCGCGCCCATCATGGTCGAATCGAAGGTCAGCGGCGAGTTGATGTTGATGAGCGAGGTCATCACGCAATTGTCCCGCACGAACTCCTTGCCGAAGAGGATCTCGCACATCTCGACCGAATCAGTGGCGCGCTCGGGCTCGGTCACCGACCCCATGAAGGGCTTGTCGCTGAGGGTCATGTGGGCGTGCAGCATGTCGAGGTGCCGCTTGTTCACCGGAATGTCCGTCGGCTCGCAGACCGTGCCGCCCGAATGATGCAGCCACTTGGACATGTAGCCCAGCTTCACGAAGGTGCGGAAATCCTCCATCGTGGCATACCGGCGACCACCGTCGATGTCGCGCACGAAGGGGGGGCCGTAGACCGGGGCGAGGACCAGCTTGCCGCCGCCGATCTCGACCGAGCGGTCGGGGTTGCGGGCGTGCTGGACGAAGGATGATGGCGCGGTGGCGCAGAGCTTGCGGGCAAGGCCGCGGGGGATATGGACCCGCTCGCCGCGAACGTCGGCACCGGCCTCGCGCCAGCGGTCCAGCGCGGCGGGATTCTCGACGAAGGCGACGCCGATCTCTTCCAGCACCGTTTCGGCGTTGGCCTCGATGATCTGGAGCGCCTCTTCGTTCAGGATCTCGAGGTTCGGGATGTTGCGGTCGATGACCTTTGCCACATCGAAGCTGACCGCCGACCGTTCGGCCCGCCGCGCCGCACCGCCGCCGCCGCGTGCCCTGCGTCCTTCACGTGCCTCTGCGCCCATTGGGGTCTCCTTCCGGATGCCGGATGCCTTGTTGCGGCTGTCATAAGCGCGGCATCCGAAGATGGCGGGCGGGTTTGCGTCACTTGCGTCGCGAAAACGACAAGGGCGCAGGAGGGGCGCAGCAAGAGGGGCCGAGGCATCGCTGCCCCGGCCCCCCACGTGTCGCAAGGTCTGATCGGCCTGCGCGCTCAGGCGGCTTCGCTGTTGAGCTGGCCTTCGGCCATCTTGGTCAACTTCTCGTCGGCGGCGTACTCCTGGTCGAGGTTGGCCTGCAGCAGGTCCAGCACGTCCTTGTCCAGCTTGAGCGTGCGGCCCCAGGCGATCAGGGTCCCGTAGCGGGTGATCTCGTAGTGCTCCACCGCCTGGGCCGCGGCGATCATGCCGGCGTCGCGGGCATCGCCCGTCTCGGCCTCTTCCATGATCTCCTTGCCTTCCTCGAGGATGCCGTTGATGGCCTCGCAGGTCACGCCGCGGGCCTTCATGCCAAGGTGATCGAAGACCTTGCGCAGGTTCTCGATCTGGCCCTCGGTCTCTTCGAGGTGATGTTCGAAAGCCTCCTTGAGGTCAGCGGATTCGGCCTTGCGGGCCATCTTCGGCAGGGTTCTCTCGACCTGGCGCTCGGCATAGAAGATGTCGCGCAGGAAGTGTTTGAACAGGGCGTCAAGATCCTTCATCGAAAGGCTCCTTTCGAGGTTGAAGTAGGGTGTCGGTGTCACTGGCCGGGCCTCGTGGCCCTCGGTAGGAAAACGGCTCCGGCCGCCATCGGTTCCTGCATCTTGCCGTTCTTTCCGCCGCGCCTTATTCCCGCCCCATGAGCGAGCCGCACACCAACCCCGACAGCACCGTCCACCCCGAGCGCCATCACGAACGGCTGCTGATCATCGACTTCGGCAGCCAGGTGACCCAGCTGATCGCGCGGCGCCTGCGCGAGCTGTCGGTCTACTGCGAGATCCATCCCTTCAACCTGGTGGACGACGCCTTCCTCGCCGACTTCGCGCCGAAGGCCGTCATTCTTTCGGGCGGGCCGGACACGGTGACCCGCGAGGGCTCGCCCCGCCCGCCGAGATCCGTCTACGACCTCGGCGTGCCGATCCTCGGCATCTGCTACGGCCAGCAGGCGATGATGGAGGATCTCGGCGGCAAGGTCCTCGGCGGCAAGATCTCGGGCGGCGGCGGCACCGCCGAGTTCGGCCGCGCCTGGGTGACGCCGAGCGAGGAGCGCCTGCCCCTGCTCGAGGGCTGGTTCCTCGGCTCGGACGGGCGCGAGCAGGTCTGGATGAGCCACGGCGACCACGTCTCCAAGCTGGCCCCCGGCTTCGCCGTCTACGGCACCTCGCCCAACGCGCCCTTCGCCATCACGGCGGACGCGGAGCGCCAGTTCTTCGCCGTGCAGTTCCACCCCGAAGTCCACCACACCCCGAACGGGCCGAAGCTCTACGAGAATTTCGTCCGCCTCGCCGGGTTCAGCGGCGACTGGACGATGAACGCCTACCGCGAAGAGGCCGTGGCCCGCATCCGCGAGGAAGTGGGCGATGCCAAGGTGATCTGCGCGCTCTCCGGCGGCGTCGATTCCTCCGTGACGGCGGCCCTGATCCACGAGGCGATCGGCGACCAGCTCACCTGCGTCTTTGTCGATCACGGGCTTCTGCGGAAGAACGAGGCCGAGGAGGTCGTGGCCATGTTCCGCGACCACATGAACCTCCAGGTCATCCATGCCGACGAGGCCGACCTCTTCCTCGGCGAACTCGAGGGGCAGAGCGATCCCGAGACCAAGCGCAAGATCATCGGCCGGCTGTTCATCGACGTCTTCCAGAAATACGCCGACCAGATCGAAGGGGCCCGGTTCCTCGCCCAGGGGACCCTCTACCCCGATGTCATTGAATCGGTGTCCTTTTCCGGCGGCCCCTCGGTCACCATCAAGTCCCACCACAACGTCGGCGGGCTGCCCGAGAAGATGGGCCTGAAGCTGGTCGAGCCGCTGCGCGAGCTGTTCAAGGACGAGGTCCGCGCCCTCGGCCACGAGCTTGGCCTGCCCGCCC
>JAMWZF010000254.1 GCA_024304875.1 Paracoccaceae bacterium | reverse complement strand
GGCCTCTGCCCTCCGTGCGCCCGGCGCGGATCGGGAGGGCCTTGGGGCGGCGGCCGGACGCCGGGTGAGGTTCCGAGGGCGGATCGGGGGCTGGTGGCTCCGCATGGCCGACCGGGCGGGCGCGGAGCATGGCAGGAGGCAGGGCGACGCGGCGCCCGCTACGGGGGCGGCAATGGCGAGGTGGGTCTCGACCTACCCGCGTCGCCTCCTAGAACCACTGTCCGGGCTCCATCAGGCCGAAGTCGAGCAGCTGGCGGGAGTGCCATTCGAAGGGCACGGAGTTGTGCCAGCGGAAGGTCTCGATGTCATAGGTGCTGCCCGGGTTCCGCTTCAGCGCCTTGGCGGTCCGGAACGAGCAGATCGCCGCCGTGACGTTGTGGTGCCAGGGGCAGGAGTAGGTGTTGTACTCGGGATCGTTGAAGGTGTGATCGCCCCGCAGGACCAGCCCCGGCCGGGCGCGGAACAGGGCGATCCGGTCGATCTTGCGCCGGGCCTTTGGGATGTGCTCCTCGAACCTCCAGCGCAGGCCGCCGAAGAAATCGTGCTGCCGGTCCAGGTCGTTGTTCCAGGCGTCCTTGCGGGACAGGGCGTAATAGCCCGAACGGTCGAGGTGCGCGTCCTCGATCGACACCGCGTCCGGATGCGCGGCCAGGTCGCCCGCGTAGAGGTCGATCACGTAGGCGAGGATGGAATCGCGCCGCTCCTCGAACGAGAAGGTGGTCATCTCGCCGACGGTGCGGTTCTCGCAGAAGGGGTAGAACAGGTACTCGGCGTTGTAGCAGTAATAGAGCCACTGGCCCGCCGCCGCCGGGATCAGGCCGTTCACGATGGTCTCGGTCGCCTTGGGGGCGAGGGTCTCGAAGTCGATCCGGACCACCGCCTCTTCCAGGGCGGGGTCGATGCTCTGGCGCGGCGCGGCGAAGACCAGGAGCCGGGAGAAGCCGCAGCCGAGATGATGGCGGATCGTGCTGTCGAGTTCGGTCCCGTCCTCGGCGATGATGACGGCCACGGGCCCCCTGCCGAGAAGCCCGGCATCCTGCCGGAGAAACGCCTTCAGTCCGTCGTAGCGCATGGTGTCCTGGCGCCCTGTTGCCTGTCGCCCCGCGGGCGGGTGGTCCCGCGGGTCTGTGACAAACCGCCCTCCATTGCAAGACGGGGCCGCCGCGGATAGACCCCTGGCGTTGCCCCGGCGCCCCCGCCCGCGAGATTTCCCGAGGTTTCCATGTCCCGCAAGCTCTACATCAAGACCTATGGATGCCAGATGAACGTCTACGACAGCGAACGCATGTCGGAGGCGCTCGGCGGGCAGGGTTATGTCCCGACCGACCGCCCGGAAGAGGCGGACATGATCCTGCTGAACACCTGCCACATCCGCGAGAAGGCCGCCGAGAAGGTCTATTCCGAGCTCGGCCGGCTCAAGCACCTCAAGGCCGAGAAACCGGACCTCAAGATCGGCGTCGCGGGCTGCGTCGCCCAGGCCGAGGGCGAGGAGATCATGCGCCGTCAGCCGCTCGTCGATCTGGTGGTCGGCCCGCAGAGCTACCACCGCCTGCCGCAGATGGAGGCGCGCCTTGGCAGCGGCGCAAAGGTGCTCGACACCGACATGCCCGAGGACGACAAGTTCGAGGGGCTGAAAGGTCGGACGAAGGCGAAGCGCGGGCCGACCGCCTTCCTCACCGTGCAGGAGGGCTGCGACAAGTTCTGTTCGTTCTGCGTCGTTCCCTACACCCGCGGCGCCGAGCAGAGCCGGCCGGCGGACCGGATCATGGCCGAGGCGCGCGAGCTGGTTGAGGCCGGGGTGCGCGAGATCACCCTGCTCGGCCAGAACGTGAACGCCTACCACGGTCACGCGGGGGACCTGGCCGGGCTCGTGCGGGACCTGGCCGGGATCGACGGGCTGGACCGGATCCGCTACACCACGTCCCATCCCAACGACATGGATGACGCCCTGATCGCCGCCCACGGCGAGGTGCCGGAACTGATGCCCTACCTGCATCTGCCCGTGCAGTCCGGGTCGGACCGCATCCTCAAGGCGATGAACCGCAAGCACACCGCCGAGAGCTACCTGGCGATCGTCGAGCGCCTGCGCGCCGCCCGGCCGGACCTGCTGCTGTCGGGCGACTTCATCGTCGGCTTCCCCGGCGAGACGGACGCCGATTTCGAGGACACGCTGGCCCTGGTCCGGGCGGTCGGCTACGGCCAGGCCTATTCGTTCAAGTATTCCGCCCGCCCCGGCACCCCCGCGATGGAGCGCAAGGGCCAGGTGGACGAGGCGGTGAAGTCCGACCGGCTCGCCCGGCTTCAGGCCCTGCTGGCCGAGCAGCAGGCGGCGGCCCAGGAGGCCATGGTCGGGCGCGAGGTCACCGTCCTGTTCGAGAAGGCCGGCCGGATGCCGGGCCAGCTGGTGGGCAAGTCAGGCCACCTGCAGGCCGTCCATGCCGAGGCGGATGCCGCCCTGATCGGCACCATCGCGCCGGTCAGAATCGCCGCCGCCGCGCCCAACTCGCTCAAGGGCGAGCTGCTCGAACGGGTCTGACGGACCCCGGCCGCGCGCCGCCGACTGCGCCCTCCTGCGCCACAAACGCCGGCATATCCTGCCTTTGTTGCGGGCTTGGCCACAATATATGGGTAAATCCGCATTCTTTGTGGCCAAATTTGGAAAACGCTTCCAAGACGTGAAGCGTGCGATGCCGGGGGCGGATGTGGGGATCCGGCCGGGGTATCCGGGACAGGTAAAGGACATTTGCAGTGGCGATTGGCAACATGAATTTCGGCCGCGCCGTACTTGGGGGACTCGCTGCCGCGATCCTGGGACTGACCTCGGTTCTGGGAACGGGCGTGGAGGCGCAGGATACGGTTCGCGGCCAGCGGTACGACCCGACGATCTGGATCGATCCGGACGGCTGCGAGCACTGGGTCTTCGACGACGGCGCCGAGGGCTACATGGACCCGCATCTGCGGCGCGACGGCACCCCGGTCTGCCACCGCGGCGACGTCTGCGGCGTGATGCCGACCGACCAGCTGTTCGCCACCGACCGTTACGCGATAAGCGCCGCCAACCAGCAGCGTTTGCAGCAGTTCTTCCGGCAGGCGAACGCGCGGGCCTTCATCATCACCGGGCACACCGACAGCCGGGCCTCGGACGAGTACAACATGCGGCTGAGCTGGAACCGCGCGAATTCGGTGGCCCGGGTCGCCCAGTCCGTCGGGGCCAACATCATCGAGGTCCGGGGCTATGGCGAGCGCAACCCCCGCGCCAGCAACGCGACCGCGGAGGGTATGCAACAGAACCGCCGCGTCGAAGTCATCTGCATTCGCTGAGGGGTGAAAGACATGACCATGTTCAGGATTTCCGCCCTTCTCGTCGCCGGTCTGTCCGTGTCGGGCTGCGTCGCCGCCCTCTCGGACGAACCGCTCGGCGGCCGCCAGGGCGAGGAGCGCTGGGTCGACAGCAGCATCGACAGCAAGCCGCTGAGCCAGCTTGTCGCCGGTGTCTGGATCGATCCGAACGGCTGCGACCACTGGATCATCGACGACGGCCTCGAGGGCTATCTCTCGGCCCGGCTCGACGACTACGGGCGCCCGGTCTGCTCGGGCCTGCCGCCCAACTACGCGATCGGTCCGTTCCAGGACGGCTCGCCGATCCCCGACCCGATCTGATCGGCGCGGGTTTTCAGACTGCACAAGGGGCCGCCGTCCGGGCGGCCTTTTTCGTTTCAAAGTCGTGACAATCGCGGTGCCTGTCTTGCGCCCGTTCCCGTCGCGGGCCACCATGAAGTCAGGCAAGATAACGGGGCAGTCATCCAAGAGGGAGCGCCATTGGCCATCACCGAGCTGACCGAAAAGGTCCTTGAGTTTCCTGACAATTATCTTCTGATCGACCTTTGCGGCGCCCATGACCGCAACCTCGCGCAGGTCGAATCCGCCCACGACATCCAGATCCAGCGCCGCGGAAACCAGCTGCGCATCTATGGCGAGCCGACCGCCGTCGAGGCCGCTGCCGAGGTGCTCGAGGCCCTGTACCAGCGGCTCGAGGCCGGCAAGGGCGTGGAGACCGCCGATGTCGACCGCGAGCTGCGCATGGGCGGCGACGTGGCCGAGAGCCTGGACGCCCAGATGGAGATGTTTTCCGGCGGCCGGGTCGAGGTGAAGACCCGCAAGAAGCTCGTCGAGCCCCGGACCGAGGCGCAGAAGACCTACGTCCGCAACCTCTACGACAACGAGCTGGCCTTCGGCATCGGCCCCGCCGGCACCGGCAAGACCTACCTCGCGGTGGCTGTCGGCGTGAACATGTTCATCCAGGGCCACGTCGACCGCATGATCCTCTGCCGCCCTGCCGTCGAGGCGGGGGAGCGCCTTGGTTTCCTGCCCGGAACGCAGGAAGAAAAGGTCGACCCCTACATGCAGCCCCTCTACGACGCCCTGAACGACTTCCTGGGGCCGAAGGAGGTGGGCAAGCTGCGCGAGGCCAAGAAGATCGAGATCGCGCCGCTGGCCTTCATGCGGGGCCGGACCCTGTCGAACGCCTTCGTGGTGCTGGACGAGGCGCAGAACGCGACGACCATGCAGATGAAGATGTTCCTCACCCGTCTGGGCGAGGGCAGCCGCATGGTCATCACCGGCGACCGGAGCCAGGTCGACCTGCCCCGCGGGGTTCAGAGCGGCCTTCAGGACGCCGAGCGCCTGCTGAGCGGCATCCCCAAGATCTCGTTCAACTATTTCACCGCGAAGGACGTGGTCCGGCACCCGCTGGTCGCCGCGATCATCGAGGCCTACGAGGCGGACGAGGCGAAGTAGGGCGACGCATCCTGGAGGA
>JAMWZF010000253.1 GCA_024304875.1 Paracoccaceae bacterium | reverse complement strand
GGGTAGATGTCCGAGAACATCTCGGTCACCATGCCGACCACCGCCGGCACCTGCGTGACGTTCGAGACCCACAAGGGGCGGAACCGGCGCTTGAAGAACAGCAGGAAGCAGGTGAGGCCGTAGAGCACCCAGGAAAGGCTGCGCGACCGGGCGGAGGGGTCCACCATGACGAGGCCGAGGTGAAGCACCTCGGTGGGCCCGGTGGCGGTGTCCACCTCCATGAGGGCGAGGGCGTTGAAGGCGACGGGGGTGCCGTCCCGCTGGGTCACGAGGGTCACGATGGTATCGGCCATGCGGGTCCGGTCGGCGGCGAAGACACCGTAGCTCAGGGCGCCCTCCGGCAGGGTGGCGGCGGCGACGGCACGCAGGTCGGCCGAGAGCGCCTCGAGCGGGCCGTCCTCCATCCAGCGCCCCGGCCGCTCCATGATGCGCACCCGGTAGGGACCCGAGCGAAGGGAGACGTCCATGTAGCGCCGGGAGAGTGATTTCAGAATGGCACCGATCACCGGCGGGCAGCCCTTGGTTCATCTTGGTGCGGCCACCCTAGCGGTGGCGGGGCCAAGGGGAAGTCGGGAAATCCCTGCCGGGGGCCGCTGTTCTTTTCGGAACACGAAGGCGGGCCGGGCCCAGCCTTGCGGGCCCTGGCAGAGAGACGGCTCAAGGGTAGGCGGGCCGGACTTCCGAAGATGAGTATTCATGGCCAAATCGAAGCGGCCGGGCGCGCGCCCTTGGCTTCGATTTGGCTCAAATACTCACCCTTTTGGTGGTCCGTCCCGTCAACGCGGGACTGCCGGATCAGGCGGGCAAGGCGGGGCACGGCCCGCCCTCCCCTTCAGAGGTAGCGGTTGACCAGGTTCTCGAGCCTCTCCTGCGCGCCGGAGCGGGGCTGCGGATCGAGGCCCTTGTCCTCGACCATCTTGGCGATGGTACCCAGGTCCTGGTCGAGGATCTTGCTGCCGGACCAGCCGGCGTAGCGCTCCTCCCGCCGGCGCTCCAGCTCGCCGTCCTCGATCATCCGGGCGGCGGCCTTGAGGCCGGCGGCACAGGTGTCCATGCCGCCGACGTGGGCGGCGATGAGGTCCACCGGGTCCAGCGACTGGCGCCGCAGCTTGGCGTCGAAGTTGGTCCCGCCGGTGGTGAAGCCGCCCGCCTTCAGGATCTCGTAGTAGGCCAGCGCCACTTCGGGCACGTTGTTCGGGAACTGGTCGGTGTCCCAGCCGGACTGGTAGTCGTTCCGGTTCATGTCGATCGACCCGAAGATGCCGAGGGCGGCGGCCAGCGCCAGCTCATGCTCGAACGAATGGCCCGCCAGGATCGCGTGGCCCTGCTCGATGTTGACCTTGACCTCGTTCTCCAGCCCGAAGTCCTTGAGGAAGCCGTAGACCGTCGCGACGTCGTAATCGTACTGGTGCTTGGTCGGCTCCTGCGGCTTGGGCTCGATCAGGATGGTGCCCTTGAAGCCGATCTTCCTGGCATAGTCCACGGCGGCGGTCAGGAACCGGCCGGCCTGCTGGCGCTCGCGCTTCATGTCGGTGTTGAGCAGGGTCTCGTAGCCTTCGCGCCCGCCCCAGAGGACGTAGTTCTCGCCCCCCAGTTTCGCCGTGGCGTCGATGCAGGTCTTCACCGTCGCGGCGGCGTAGGCGTAGACGTCCGGGTCGGGGTTCGTCGCGGCGCCGGCCATGTAGCGCCGGTTGGAGAAGAGGTTGGCGGTGCCCCAGAGCAGCTTGACCCCGGTCTCGTCCATCTTCTGACCGAAATAGTCGACGATCTCCTCGAGGTTCTTGCGGCTCTCGGCGAAGCTCGCCCCCTCGGGCCGGACGTCGGCGTCGTGGAAGCAGAAGTAGGGCGCGCCGAGGATCCGGAACATCTCGAAGGCGGCGTCGGCCTTCACCTTGGCGCGGCCCATGTCGTCCTGGGGATGCCAGGGGCGGATGAAGGTCTGGCCGCCGAAGGGATCGCCCCCTTCCCAGGCGAAGGAGTGCCAGTAGGCCACGGCGAAGCGCAGATGGTCCTTCATCGGCTTGCCCATGACCATTTCGTCCGGGTTGTAATGGCGGAAGGAAAGGTCGCCGTCGGCGTCCGGTCCGCCATAGGTGACGGGGTCGATGCCGGAGAAGAAGTCGGTCATGTCTTACAGGTCCTTGAGTGCTGTGTAGGCGGCGCGGTAGCGGGCGTGGCCTGTCGTGAAGGCCTCCCCCAGCGCCGGGTTCGGGTCATGGGTGCGGGCGACGGGGGGCTGGACCGCGATCTCGGCCCCCTCCCCCGTGGCGGCCATCCGGCCGAGCCGGGCGGCCCCGAGGGCGGCGCCGAATTCGCCCGATTGCGGCACGTCGAGCGGGAAGCCCAGCGCCGTGGCGAGCACGTCGAGCCAGTAGGCCGAGCGCGCGCCACCGCCGAGCGCCAGCGCGCGGCTGATCGTGGTGCCCGTGGCCGCCAGCGCGTCGCGGCTGTCGGCGAAGGCGTAGGCTACCCCTTCGAGCACGGCGCGCGCCGCTTCGGTGGCGTCGGTCGCGTGGTCGAGGTGAAGGAACTGGCCGCGGATGCGGGCGTCGTTGTGCGGCGTCCGCTCGCCGCCGAGGTAGGGCAGGAACAGGGTCCGGCCGGGGGCGCGGAGGTCGCCGAGATTGCCCGTCAGCTCCCCGGCGCCCTTGCCCGTCAGGCGCGACAGCCACTCCAGCGCGTCGGCGGCGGCGAGGATCACGCCCATCTGGTGCCAGGTTCCGGGGACCGCGTGGCAGAAGGTATGCACCGCGGTGTCCGGGTCCGGCCGGTAGGCGTCGTTCGCGGCAAAGAGCACGCCGGAGGTGCCGAGCGAGAGGAAGGCCTGGCCGTCGCGCACCACGCCCGCGCCGATGGCGGCGGCGGCGTTGTCCCCTGCCCCGCCGGCGACCGGCACGGCGGGGATCCCCCACTCCTGTGCGAGGGTGCCGCGCAGGCTCCCCGAGGCGGCGGAGCCTTCCACCAGCGCCGGCATGTGATCGCGGCTGAGGTGACAGGCGGCGAGCAGGTCGTCCGACCAGTCCCGCGTGCCGGGGTTCAGCCAGGAGGTGCCGGCGGCGTCCGACATCTCGGAGACCGCGCCGCCGGTCAGCCAGAGGCGCAGGTAGTCCTTGGGCAGCAGGATCTTGTCGATCCGCTCGAAGATCTCGGGCTCGTTCCGGCGGACCCAGTCCACTTTCGGCGCTGTGAAGCCGGGGAAGACGATGTTGCCGCTGATCTGCCGGAACTTCGGGTTTGCGTCCATCTCGGCGGCCTCGGCGGCCGAGCGGGTGTCGTTCCACATCATGCAGGGGCGCAGTGGCTGGCCGTCCTTGCCGACGAGGGTCGCGCCGTGCATGTGTCCCGACAGGCCGATCCCGGCGAGGTCCGCGCAGTCGTTCTCCGCCCGGATCGCGCGGATCGCCTCGGCGCAGGCGGCTTCCCAGTCCTTGGGGTTCGTCTCGGACCAGCCGCTGTGCGGGCGCGAGACGGTGAGAGGCACGGAATGTTCGGCGAGGATGGTCTCCTCCTCGTCGATCAGGATGGCTTTGAGGGACGATGTCCCGAGGTCGAGGCCGATGTATGTGCTCATGTCAGGCCGCCATGCCTTCGGGCGTCTTGCCGGCGATGATCATGGCCAGCAGGTCGTCGGTCGTGACCTCGTCCACCTTGACCACGCCCACCAGCTTGCCGTTCTTCATCACCGCCGCGCGGTCGCAGAGCGCCTTCACCTGGTGCACGTCGTGGTCGATCAGGAAGATGCCGAGGCCGGATTTCTTCAGCTCCTGGATCAGGTCGGCCACCATCTGCGTCTCCTGCGGGCCGAGGGCGGCGGTGGGTTCGTCCATGATCAGGATCTTGGCGTTGAAATAGACCGCGCGGGCGATGGCGACGGACTGGCGCTGGCCGCCCGAGAGGGCGGACACGGGCGCGCTGAACTTCTGGAAGTTGGGGTTGAGGCGGCCCATGATCTTGCGCGTCTCGGCCTCCATCGCGGCGTCGTCGACGAGGCCGGTCATGGTGGTCAGCTCGCGCCCGAGGAAGAGATTCGCCGAGGCGTCGAGATTGTCGGCCAGAGCGAGGGTCTGGTAGATCGTCTCGATGTTGTAGCGCCGGGCGTCGCGGGGGTTGTTGATCGTGGCCTTCTCGCCGTTGATCAGGATCTCGCCCGAGTCCTGCTTGTAGGCGCCCGACAGGCACTTGATCAGGGTCGACTTGCCGGCGCCGTTGTGGCCGAGGAGGCCCACGACCTCGCCGGGGTAGAGATCGACGCTGACGTGGTCGACGGCGTGGATGCCGCCGAAGGAGATGGAGATGTCCTTCATCTCGACGAGCGGTGTGGCCATCATTTCACTCCCGTGCGCTTGCGGTAGAGGATGTCGATGAAGACGGCGACCACGAGGACGGCGCCGACGACGATGTTCTGGAACGGCGCGTCGACGCCGACCATCGCCATGCCCGACTGCAAGGACTGCATGATGAGGGCGCCGAGGATCGCGCCGTAGATCGTCCCCACCCCGCCGGACAGCGCGGTGCCCCCGATCACGGCGGCGGCGATCACGCGAAGTTCGTCCAGCGTGCCGATGTCGTTGGAGTGGAACGACAGCCGGGCCGAGGCGACGACGGCCGAGAGGCCGCAGAGGAAGCCCATGATGGCGAAGATCTTGACCGTCAGCAGCCGGGTGTTGATGCCCGAGAGTTCCGCCGCATCCGGGTTGCCGCCGGTGGCGATGGCGTCGGCGCCGTGTGCGTGGGCGATGCAGAGGAGTCCGAGGACGAAGCTGGCCAGTCTGTGCATGGCCCGATGCTAGCGGGAAACCGGCGGAATCCGAAGCAATGGCCGGAT
>JAMWZF010000252.1 GCA_024304875.1 Paracoccaceae bacterium | reverse complement strand
CCGCACTGGCGCGACCTCTGGCCCGACCTTGTGCCCGATCCGTCGGCCGCTGCCCTGCGCCGCCTTGCCTTGGACGGCGGCGACATGGCGAGACTGATCCAGCATCTGAGGGACCTGCGCCCGGTCCGGCTCGGCGGGGTCGAGGATCCCGATCCGACACCGGACGAGGCCTGGTTGCTCGCTCTCTTTGCCGCGCACCGGCGCGGCGACGGCGCCTCCTATGCCTTTCTCCTGCTCAGCCGGCTGGACCGGAGCCGCGCCTCCTCGGTCCACTTCCTCGTCTGCCGCGCGGCCCTCGCGCTGGAAGTGGCCGGCTGACCTGATCAGTCCCGGCGCCACCCGCCGGGGTCCAGCCCCTCCACCGACCAGCCGCCGATCCGCCAGCGGACCAGGCGCAGGCAGGGCAGTCCGACATGGGCGCACATGCGCCGGACCTGGCGGTTGCGCCCCTCGGTGATGGTGATCCGCAGCCAATGGTCGGGCACTGTCTTGCGGGCCCGGACGGGCGGATCCCGCTCCCAGATCGTTGGCGGGTCGATCGCCTCGGCCCTCGCCGGACGCGTCGGCCCGTCCTTGAGCGTGATGCCCCGGCGCAGGGCCTCCAGCGCGGCGTCGTCCACGGCCCCCTCGACCTGGACGAGGTAGGTCTTCTCGACCTTGAACCGCGGGCTCGAGATCCGGGCCTGCTGAGGTCCGTCGTCCGTGAGCAGGAGCAGCCCCTCGCTGTCCCGGTCCAGCCGCCCGGCGGGGTAGACGCCCCCCGGCAGGCCGAAGCCCGACAGTGTCGGGCGCTCGGTGGGGCTGCGCGCGTCGGTGAACTGGCAGAGCACGCCCATCGGCTTGTTGAAAAGGATGAGGGTCATTGGTGCGGTGTAGCGTGGCCACCGGCAAAGGGGAACTTGGATGGTGCTTAACATGTCATTGATGATGGCCGGCGAAGGGGAGGGTCGATCCGGAGTTATCGAATTTGACCAAGGGCTTGTGGGGCCGTCGTGACCTTTAGAACTTTAGCGTTCTAGAGTCCTTGCAATCGCAGGTTGAGAGGTGCCGGGGCCGCAGCCGTCCGGGGGCGGGTCGTGCAGCCCCTGCGCAGCCTTGGACTCTCGCAGGGCCGCACCTAAGTTGCAGAAGCAAGCCGGAGGAACGGGCATGGGGCCATCGAGGCTCGAGACCATGTGGGAGCGCAGGGAGGGCAGGTGCTTCGCCGCATCGAGACGGCTCTTGTCCGGCGACCTCTCCGCGTCGTCGTCGGTTCCGGTGATCCATCCTTGCCGCCTCGACACCGATCTTCGTCCCCCCCATGTCTGACCCCGCCGCCATCGAGACCCGGATTCGCACGGCCGAAGCCGCCGCCGATCCTCCGATCCGGCCGGGCTGCGAGGCGCGGGTGGTCTGGGCGGGAGAAAAGGCGCAGACGGACCTCGCCATCGTCTACCTCCACGGCTTCTCCGCCAGCCCGGAGGAGATCCGGCCCGTCCCCGACAAGGTGGCCGCGGCCCTTGGCGCCAACCTGCATTTCGCCCGTCTGACCGGTCACGGCCAGGACGGCGCCGCCCTCGCCCGCGCGACACTTGACGACTGGCGCGGCGACGTGGCCAAGGCGCTGAAGGTCGGCCGCAGTCTGGGACGGCGCGTGATGGTCATGGGCTGTTCGACCGGCGCGACCCTCGCCACCATCGCCGCCGCCGAAGGGGCGGACATCGCCGGTGCGGTGCATGTCTCGCCCAACTACGGGATGGCCAGCCGGGCGGTCGGCTGGCTCCTCGATGCGCCCGGAGCCAGGGCCTGGGGGCCGGCCCTGTTCGGCCGCGAGCGGACCTTTGCGCTGATCAACGATGCGCATGGGCAGTTCTGGACCGCGCGCTACCCCACCGCCGCCGTCTTTCCGATGGCCCAGGCCGTCGCCGCCGCCCGCCGCGCCAATCTCGGCCGGGTCACGGCACCGGCCCTGTTTGTCTATTCCGAGGCCGACAGGGTGGTCAGCCCCGCCGCGATCCGCGCGACCCGGCGCCGCTGGGGCGGGACCACGGCCGAGCATCTCGTGACCCCCGGCGCCGGCGACGATCCCAACGGCCATGTCATCGCCGGCGACATCTTCTCCCCGGCGCAGACCGAGGGGGTCGTCTCGGCGATCCTGGACTGGGCGGGCCGGACTCTCTGACGCGCCCGGACGTCCGGCGATTTCCCGCCCCCGGGTCTCCGCGCCCCGGTTGATTTCGCCGTCCCTCCCGGCCACTGTCCGCCGTGAAGCGGCGGGACAGCCGCGTCGCCGGAGCAGCCCCGCATGATCGAACCCATCGTGGTCCTTCCCGACATGGGCGCCGACGCCAGCATCTGGCGGGCGATCAGCGAACCGCTGTCCGCCACGCATCCGGTGATGGTCGCGCCGATGACCCGGGCCGAGCGGGCCGAGGAACTGGCCTCCGATCTGGTGACCGTGCTGCCCCAGCGCTTCGCCCTCGCCGGACACGGCCTCGGCACCGTGGTCGCGCTCGAACTTCTGCGCCGGGCGGGCAACCGGGTCACGCGGGTGGCGCTCATCTCGGCCTATCCCCTCGCCGAGCCGCCCGAGACCGCCGCCGCCCGCGAGGCCCGCATCATCGCCGCCGCCACCGGCCGGCTCGGGGATGCCATCCATGACGAGATCGGCACCTGGGGGTTCGCCCCGGACCCGGCCAAGGTCAGCCACCGCCAGACCCTGCAGCGGGTGGCCGAGGGACTGGGGCCGGACGTCTTCCGCCGCCAGTCCCGCCTGCTCCAGCGACGGCGGGACCAGCAGGCGACCCTCGCGGCCATCCGCCAGCCGACCCTTGTCGCCTGCGGCGCCCACGACGTCATCGCGCCGCCCCGCCGTCACGAATGGCTGGCCGAAATGATCCGGGGCAGCGATTACCGGGTCTTCGAGGATGCCGGTCATGTCCCGGTCCTCGAAGTGCCCGAGCTCCTGCTCTCCGCCCTGCGCGACTGGCTGGCGAAACCTCTGCTTCTGCGCTGACCGCCCGCCCCGTGGCAGGCGCCGTGCCGCGCGTATGTGTCCCCGGCCCGACACATCGGAGCGCGCTCTTCGCTTCGGGCTGGCCCGAATACTCCTCTTTCGGACCGCCGCCGCGAACGAGGCGGACCGGGCCCGTCAGGGCGCCCAGCGCAGGAAGTTGGCGATCAGGCGCAGGCCGGCGGACTGGCTCTTCTCGGGATGGAACTGGGTGCCCACCACGTTCCCCCGCCCGACGATGGCGGTGACGGGCCCGCCGTAGTCGGCATGGGCCAGCCGCTCGGCCTCGTCCGCCACGCTCATGTGGTAGGAGTGCACGAAATAAGCGTGATCGCCGGTCCGGACCCCCTCCAGCACCGGATGCGCGCCGGTCACCACGAGGTCGTTCCAGCCCATGTGCGGGACCGGCAGGGCGGGGTCGGAGGGCCGGATCCTGTCCACCGTGCCCGCGATCCAGCCAAGGCCGGGGGTCGCGTCGTATTCCCGCCCCTCGGTTGCCAGCAGCTGCATGCCGACGCAGATCCCGAGGAAGGGGCGGCCCTTGCGGATCACCGCGTCCTCCAGCGCCGCGTCCATGCCGTCCACGTCGGACAGCGCACTCCGGCAGGCGGGGAAGGCGCCGTCGCCGGGCAGCACGATCCGGTCGGCCCGGGCGACCTCCTCGGGGTCCGACGTCACCCGCACCGTGCCGCCGCCGACCTCTGCCGACATGCGCTGGAAGGCCTTCTCGGCCGAGTGCAGGTTGCCGCTTTCGTAGTCGATCAGGACGGTCAGCATGGGGGCCTCGGGGTCAGTGTCCGCCGTCAGGTCGCTCGAACCGGAGGCCGGGTCAAGCCTTGGCGGCCGGTCAGAGCGTGCCCTTGGTCGAGGGCACCGCGCCCTCCTGCCGGGGGTCGGGCTCCAGCGCGACGCGCAGGGCCCGCGCGACCGCCTTGAAGGCCGCTTCCGCGACGTGGTGCGCGTTGATCCCGTGCAGCATGTCGACGTGGAGCGTGATCCCGCCATGTGTCGACAGGGCCTGGAAGAACTCGCGCACCAGTTCGGCGTCGAAGGTGCCGATCTTGGGGGCGTCGAAGGGGACGTTCCAGACCAGGTAGGGCCGGCCCGACAGATCGAGGGCCGCCGCCACCTGGGCGTCGTCCATCGCCAGCCGGCAGTCGCCGTAGCGCCGGATGCCGCGCTTGTCTCCCAGGGCTTCGGCAAGGCATTGGCCGAGGGTGATCCCGACGTCCTCGACGGTGTGGTGGTCGTCGACGTAAAGGTCGCCCTTGGCCCGCACCGTCATGT
Organism: Paracoccaceae bacterium; assembly: GCA_024304875.1. Lineage (GTDB taxonomy): Bacteria > Pseudomonadota > Alphaproteobacteria > Rhodobacterales > Rhodobacteraceae > JAMWZF01. The sequence goes on along the minus strand of JAMWZF010000252.1, from coordinate 546 downwards.
CCATCAGCGAATGACGCGCCAGCTGGTCCAGCATGTGATCGAAGAAGCCGATCTTGGTGACGTTGTCGTACCGCCCCGTCCCGTCGAGGGAGAGGCTTACCGAGACCTCGGTCTCGGCGGTCTTGCGGCTCAGGGAAGCCTGTCTCATGAGAGCTTGTCCTTCGGGAACGTCTGCCGCGGCTATAGGCCAGAGCGGACCGCCGGCCAAGCCACAGACCACAGGGTGCGGCGGCCATGTGCCCTTTCAGCAAGCGTTAACCGCTTCGCGCCTAGACTCGGGGGACCCTGCCAGAACTGGATGACACCATGATCCTGCTGCTCGATTCCGACCCCGACCGCCTTGTGGACATGTCCGAGGGGCTGGTGGGGACGGGCGAGGCCGTGCTGGGGCTGACCCATGCGGATGTGGCCGCCCGCGTGATGGACCGGGCCGGAACCGCGCTGGTCGTCCTGTCCGACATGGTCGCCGGCTGGCGGCAGGTCGTCGGCCGGGGGGACGCGCCCGTCCTCCTGCTGACCTCCGATCCCGCGGGCGACGGGGGGGAG
>JAMWZF010000251.1 GCA_024304875.1 Paracoccaceae bacterium | reverse complement strand
TAAGAGACAGCCGTTGGAGATGGTGAAGGAGCCGCCCTGCATCTCGGCCATCGACAGCTTGCCGTCGCGGGCCTTGAGGCCGAGGTCGCCGATCTCCTTCTCGATCGCGGCGAAAGACTTCTGGTCGGCGTCGCGGACCACCGGCACGACGAGGCCGTTCGGCGTGCCGACGGCGACGCCCATGTGGACGTAATCCTTGTAGATCACCTCGGTGCCGTCGATCTCGGCGTTGACGTCCGGGACCTCGCGCAGGGCGTGGCAGCAGGCCTTCACGAAGAAGGACATGAAGCCGAGCTTCACGCCGTGCTTCTTCTGGAAGAGGTCCTTGTACTCGTTCCGCAGGTCCATGATCGGACCCATGTCGGCCTCGTTGTAGGTGGTGAGCATCGCCGCGGTGTTCTGCGCCTCCTTGAGGCGGCGGGCGATGGTCTGGCGCAGGCGGGTCATCTTGACCCGCTCCTCGCGGTCGGCGTCCGAGGCCGGGCGCGGGGCGGACGGCGCGGGCTTTTCGGACTTGGTCTCCTTCGGCGTGTTCAGTGCCTTGAGGACGTCCTCCTTCATGATCCGGCCGTCCTTGCCCGAGCCGGTCACGTCGCCGGAGGACAGGTTGTTCTCGGCCATCATCTTCTTGGCCGAGGGAGCGTCCTCGACGTCCTTGCCGCCGGTATCCTTGGCCTTGGGGGCCTCTTCGGTCCTGGCTTCGTCCTTGGCCTCGGAGGTGGGCTTGGCGCCGCCGCCCGAGCCGGTGGACATGATGGCCAGCTTGCCGCCGGCCTCCACGGTAGAGCCTTCCTCGGCAAGGATCTTGGTCAGGGTACCGGCGGCGGGGGCCGGGACCTCGACGCTCACCTTGTCGGTCTCGAGCTCGCAGAGCATCTCGTCGGCGTCGAAGCTGTCGCCCGGTTTCTTGAACCAGGAGGACACGGTCGCCTCGGTCACGCTTTCACCGAGGGTCGGGACCATGACGTCGATCTCGGAGCCGCCGTCGGCATGGTCGCCGCCGTTGCCGTTCTCCTCGGTCTTGGCTGCCGCTTCGGGGGCGGGGTCGGCCTTTTCGGGCTTGTCCGAGGACTTGCCCTCGGTCCCGGCGCTTTCGCCCTCCGAGAGGGTCGCGAGCAGGGCGTCGACGCCCACGGTTTCGCCCTCGGCGGCGACGATCTCGCCCAGGGTGCCGGCGGCGGGGCTGGGGACCTCGACCGTGACCTTGTCGGTCTCGAGCTCGCAGAGCATCTCGTCCACCGCCACGCTGTCGCCCGGCTTCTTGAACCAGGTCGCGACGGTCGCTTCGGTCACGCTTTCGCCCAGCGTGGGAACGCGTACTTCGATGGCCATGTTCAGTTTCCTTTGATCGTCAGCGCCTCGTCGACGAGGGCCTGTTGTTGCGCTTTGTGCTGGGACGCCAGGCCCGTGGCCGGAGAGGCCGAGGCCGGGCGACCGACGTAGGCGGGCCGGGTGTGGGCCGCCTTGAGCCGGGTCAGCACCCATTCGATGTTGGGTTCCATGAAGGTCCAGGCGCCCTGGTTCTTCGGCTCTTCCTGGCACCAGACGTAGTCGGCGTTCGGGAAACGGGTCAGCTCCTTGACCAGCGACTGCGCCGGGAAGGGATAGAACTGCTCGATCCGCAGCAGGTAGATGTCGTCGATCCCGCGTTCGTCCCGTTCCTCGAGAAGGTCGTAGTAGACCTTGCCCGAGCACATGACCACCCGCTTGATCTTGTCATCTGCGGCGAGGACGGTGTCCGAGTTGCCCTTTTCCGCGTCGTCCCAGAGGCAGCGGTGGAAGGAGGAGCCTTCCATGAAATCCGCCGCCTCGCTGATCGCCATCTTGTGCCGCAGGAGCGACTTGGGAGTCATCAGGATGAGCGGCTTGCGGAAGCTGCGGTGCAGCTGCCGGCGCAGGATGTGGAAATAGTTCGCCGGGGTCGTGCAGTTCGCCACGATCCAGTTGTCGCCGCCGCATTGCTGCAGGAACCGCTCCAGCCGGGCCGAGGAGTGCTCGGGCCCCTGGCCCTCGTAGCCGTGGGGCAGAAGGCAGACGAGCCCGGACATGCGCAGCCACTTGGACTCGCCCGAGGAGATGAACTGGTCGAACATGATCTGGGCGCCGTTGGCGAAGTCGCCGAACTGGGCTTCCCAGAGGGTGAGGGCGTTGGGTTCGGCAAGCGAATAGCCGTACTCGAAGCCCAGGACCGCGTACTCCGACAGCATCGAGTCGATGACTTCGAAGCGGGCCTGGCCCTCGCGGATGTGGTTAAGCGGATAGTAGCGGTCCTCGTTCTCCTGGCTGACAAAGCCGGAATGGCGCTGAGAGAAGGTGCCGCGCGTGCTGTCCTGGCCCGCGAGCCGGACCGGGTAGCCCTCGGTCAGAAGCGAGCCGAAGGCCATCGCCTCGGCGGTCGCCCAGTCGAAGCCCTTGCCGGTCTCGAACATCTCGCGCTTGGCGTCCAGCAGGCGTTCGACGGTCCGGTGAAGGGCAAAGCCCTCGGGCGCGGTGGTCAGGGCCTTTCCGATGTCCTCCATCGTCTTCGGCTTGATCCAGGTCTTGCCGCGCTGGTACTTGCCCTCCTTCATCTTGTCCATGTGGGACCAGCGGCCGTCGAGCCAGTCGGCCTTGTTGGGCTTGTAGGTCTTGCCGGCCTCGAACTCCTCGTTGAGGTGGGACTGGAAGGCGGCCTTCATGTCCTCGATCTCGCCCTCGGGGATCAGGCCGTCCTTGACCAGCCGCTCGGTGTAGAGCGTCAGCGTGGTCTTCTGCTGCTTGATCTTCTTGTACATGATCGGGTTCGTGAACATCGGCTCGTCGCCTTCGTTGTGCCCGAACCGGCGGTAGCAGAAGATGTCGAGCACCACGTCCTTGTGGAACTTCTGGCGGAACTCGGTCGCCACCTTGGCGGCGTGGACCACGGCCTCGGGGTCGTCGCCGTTGACGTGGAAGATCGGCGCCTCGACCATCAGGGCGATGTCCGTGGGGTAGGGGGACGAGCGCGAGAAGTGCGGCGCGGTGGTGAAGCCGATCTGGTTGTTCACCACGATGTGCATGGTCCCGCCGGTCCGGTGCCCGCGCAGGCCCGAGAGGCCGAAGCCCTCGGCCACCACGCCCTGCCCCGCAAAGGCGGCGTCGCCGTGCAGCAGGACGGCCATGACCTTGGTCCGGTCGGTGTCCTTCAACTGGTCCTGCTTGGCGCGCACCTTGCCCAGAACGACGGGGTTCACCGCCTCGAGGTGCGAGGGGTTGGCCGTCAGGGACAGGTGGACGGTGTTGCCGTCGAATTCCCGGTCCGAGGACGCGCCGAGGTGGTATTTCACGTCGCCTGAGCCGTCCACGTCATCGGGCTTGAAGCTGCCGCCCTGGAATTCGTTGAAGATCGCCTTGTAAGGTTTGTTCATCACGTTCGCGAGCACGGAGAGGCGTCCGCGGTGGGGCATGCCGATGACGATGTCGGTCAGGCCCAGCTGGCCGCCCCGCTTGATGATCTGCTCCATCGCCGGGATCAGCGCCTCGCCGCCGTCGAGGCCGAACCGCTTGGTGCCCATGTACTTGACGTGCAGGAACTTCTCGAAGCCCTCGGCCTCGACCAGCTTGTTCAGGATCGCCTTGCGCCCGTTCTGGGTGAAGGCGATCTCCTTGCCGTAGCCCTCGATCCGCTCCTTCAGCCAACCGGCCTCCTCGGGGTTCGAGATGTGCATGTATTGCAGCGCGAAGGTGCCGCAGTAGGTGCGCCGGACGATGGCGAGGATCTCGTTCATCGTGGCAACCTCGAGGCCGAGGACCTGGTCGATGAAGATCGGCCGGTCCATGTCGGCGTCGGTGAAGCCGTAGCTCTTGGGGTCCAGCTCCGGGTGCGGGGTCTGGTCGCGCACGCCCAAGGGGTCGAGGTCGGCGACGAGGTGGCCGCGGATCCGGTAGGCGCGGATGATCATCAGGGCGCGGATGCTGTCGAGCACGGCCGAGCGGACCTGTTCCTCGGTGATGGCGACGCCGTGGTCGGCGGCCTTGGCCTTGATCTTCTCCCCCGCGGCCTTGGCGTCGCTGGGGTCGGCCGGCCACATGCCGTCAAGCGCGGCGGTCAGCTCGTCGTTCGGCGTCGGTGGCCAGTCGGCGCGGGCCCAGGAGGGGCCGGCGGCCTCGGCCTTGGCATCCGAGCCGGCGTCACCGAGAGAGGAGAAGAACTGCCGCCAGGCATCGTCCACCGCGCCGGGGTTCTCGGCGTATCGGGCGTAGAGCTGTTCGATGTAATCCGCGTTGTGCCCCTGAAGGAAGGACGAGGCGTGGAAGAAGTCGTTGGGACTTTGATCGGTCATGGGGGGTCCTTTCGGACGGGTGGAGGTGGCGGTGGTTACTGCTGCTGGATCCGCTCGTAGCGGAAGCTGTTGGTAAGGGGGCTGAGGTCGGGCGAGACCTCAAGGTAGAGCTGGTATTCCTCGTAGGTGTGTCCTTCGGTCATATCCATGACGGTCCCCTTGAACATGGTCCCGATGGTGCCGGACTGCGGCTGCGGATCGGGGTTCGGCGGGTTCCAGTAGGCCTCGATCCCCGATCCGGCGGGGCCGGCGAAGTAGCAGGAGACATTCTCGACCCCCGGTACGGCCTCGTTGGCCCAGAAGGCCAGGACCGCGCCGTCGCGGGTGAGGATCTCCAGCGGGGTGGTATTGGCGAGGTTGGTGAAGTTGCCGGTCAGTTCAGGCGTCATGGTGGACAGGATCTGCACCGGCGCGTCCGCGCCGGCGATCGACCCTATATGGGCACCGGCGAGCGCCGCGACATCGGCCTCCTCGGGGCTGGACGGCTGCCAGCCGGCGGCGGCCAGCGCCTCGCGCTTGGCGGCGCCTCGGGTCGT
>JAMWZF010000250.1 GCA_024304875.1 Paracoccaceae bacterium | reverse complement strand
GGCCAGCCCGCGCAGGTATTGGTAGATCTGCTGCTTGGTGCCGATGTCGATGCCGCGCGTCGGCTCGTCGGCAATGACGATCTGCGGCTCCTGCCCCATGACCTTGGCCAGCAGCAGCTTCTGCTGGTTCCCGCCCGAGAGGTTGCCGACCAGGCTGTCGCGGTCGCCGCGGATGTCGAATTCGTTGATCGCGCCGTCCAGCGCCGCCTCCTCGGCCTGTCGGTCGAGGAACCAGGTGCCGTACTTGTCGAGGCTCTGCAGGGTGACGTTCTCGGTCATCCCCTTCTGGAGCAGCAGCCCGCGCGACTTGCGGTCCTCGGTCAGGTAGCCGAGGCCGTGGTCGCGGGCGTCGCGGGGGGTGCGGATCGTGACCTGCTGGCCGTTCACCTCGATCTGCCCCGTCGCGGGGCGCAGGCCGCAGAGCCCTTCCATCGCCTCGGTCCGGCCCGAGCCGATGAGGCCCGCGAGGCCGAGGATCTCTCCCTTGCGCAGTTCGAAGCTGATGCCGCGGGCGTGGCCGGGCACGTCGAGGCCGGTCACCTTCAGCACCGCCTCGCCCGGCGCGGTGCCGGGGTGCTCGGGGTAGAGGTCGGCCACGTCGCGGCCCACCATCGCCTCGGCCATCTGGTCCTCGGTCATCTCGGAGGCGAGGCCGGCGAACACCACCTGCCCGTCCCGCATGATCGTCAGCCGGTCGGCGATCGCCTTGACCTCGTCCAGCTTGTGCGAGGTGAAGAGCACCGCCGCCCCGGCCTCGCGCAGGGCGCGGACCTGGTCGAAGAGGATTTCGGTTTCCTTGTGGGTCAGCACGGCGGTGGGTTCGTCCATCACCAGCACGCGGGCGTCGCGGGACAGGGCCTTGGCGATTTCCAGCATCTGCCGGTCGGAGTTGGAGAGGTCGCTGCAGAGCGTGTCGACATGCGCCCGGCAGTTCAGCTCGTCCAGCGCCGTGCGGGTCTGGCGCTTCATCTCGGCCTTCTGCAGGAACGGGCCTTTGCGCAATTCGCGGCCGAGGAACATGTTCTGCTCGACCGTCAGGTGATCGGCCAGGTTGAACTCCTGGTGGATCATCACGATGCCGGCGTCCTCGGCGGCGCGCATGTCCGCGAACTCGGTCTCCTGCCCGTCCACGAGGATCTGGCCGCTGGTGGCGGGCTGGTAGCCGGCGAGGATCTTCATCGTGGTGGACTTGCCCGCGCCGTTCTCTCCGATCAGCGCGTGCACCTCGCCGGGATAGAGATCCAGCGAGATGCCGTGCAGCACCTCGATCGGGCCGAAGCTTTTCGACACGTCCCGGAGGGCGAGGCGCGGGGTCTTGGTCACATCGTCACCCAGGCCGCGTCCTGGGCCGACGAGTCGACGCAGGCGTTGATGAAGCGCATGCCGGCCATGCCCGCCTCGATGCCGGGGATCAGGCGGAAGTCGTCCGGCAGGGCCTCGCCCTTCTGCGCGGCCCGGATCGCGGCGGCCGCGCCGGTGTAGATATTGGCGAAGCCTTCGAGGTAGCCCTCGGGGTGGCCGCCGGGGATGCGGGAGACGGCGTTGGCGGCGTCCGAGGCCCCTGCCCCCATCCGGGTCAGCAGCCGGGTCGGCTCGCCGTGGGGCGTGAACCAGAGCTGGTTGGGGTTTTCCTGGGACCATTCGATCCCGCCCTTGTCTCCGTAGACCCGGAGCTTCAGCGCGTTCTCGTTGCCCGGCGCGACCTGGGAGCACCAGAGCATCCCCTTGGCCCCGCCCTTGAAGCGCATGAGCACGTGGCCGTTGTCGTCCACCCGGCGGCCGGGGACGAAGGCGGTGAGGTCGGCGGCCAGCTTCTCGACCTCCAGCCCGCTGACGAAGCAGGCGAGGTTGTGCGCGTGGGAGCCGATGTCGCCGGTGGAGCCACCCGCGCCCGAGCGCGCGGGGTCGGTCCGCCATTCGGCCTGCTTGGCGCCGGTCTCCTCGACCGCGTCGGTCAGCCAGTCCTGCGGGTATTCGACCTGCACGACCCGCAGGGTGCCGAGCTCGCCACTCTCGACCATGGCGCGGGCCTGCCGGACCATCGGATAGCCGGTGTAGTTGTGGGTCAGGATGAAGAGGGACTTGGCGTTCCTGACCGCCTTCTCCAGCTTCTCCGCATCCTCCATCGTGGCCGTCAGGGGCTTGTCGCAGATGACGTGGATGCCTTTTTGCAGGAAGGCGATCGCGGCGGGTGCGTGGACGTGGTTCGGGGTCACGATGGAGACCGCCTCGATGCCGTCCTCGCGCTGGGATTCCTTGTCGGCCATTTCCTCGAAGCTGCCGTAGGAGCGGTCAGGGTCCAGGCCGAGGGCCTCACCGCTGGCCTTGGCCTTCTCGGGCGTGGAGGAGAGGGCGCCGGCGACGAGGCTGTAGTGCCCGTCGATCCGGGCCGCGATCCGGTGGACGCCGCCGATGAAGGCGTCGTTGCCGCCGCCGACCATGCCGAGCCTGATGGGTTTCATGTCGTCTTCTCCCTTGTCCTTCAGTAGGGGCGCGCCCGACCCTGGGTGGGCGCCTTGGTCCGCTAGTTCAGAGCGGATCGCCCTCAAGCATCATTGTCGTTCTGGCTGCGCGTGACATCGCCATGCGCCCTCCCGGGGGGAGGGTCGGGCGCGCCCCGGGCCGGTGGCCCGAGGCAGGTGCCAGACGCGACCGCCGCACTCAGATCCCCAGCATCTTCCGGTTCGCCGCGTCGTCGGCCCCGCCATCGGCGAAATCATCGAACGCCCGTTCGGTCACGCGGATGATGTGATCCTTGACGAACTGCGCCCCCTCGCGGGCCCCGTCCTCGGGGTGCTTAAGCGCACATTCCCATTCCACCACGGCCCAGCCGTCGAAATCGTTCGCCGCCATCTTGGAGAAGACCGCGCCGAAATCGACCTGGCCGTCGCCGAGGGACCTAAAGCGCCCGGCCCGGTCGACCCAGGACTGGTAGCCGCCGTAGACGCCCTGCCGGCCGGTCGGATTGAACTCCGCGTCCTTGACGTGGAACATCCCGATCCGGTCCTTGTAGATGTCGATGTTGTCCAGGTAGTCGAGGCACTGCAGCACGTAGTGCGACGGGTCGTAGAGCATCATCGCGCGGGCATGGTTGCCGGTCCGCTCGAGGAACATCTCGTAGGTGACGCCGTCGTGCAGGTCCTCGCCGGGGTGAATCTCGTAGCAGACGTCGACGCCGCAGTCCTCGGCGTGGTCCAGCAGGGGCTTCCACCGCTTGGCGAGCTCGTCGAACGCGGCCTCGACCAGGCCCGCAGGACGCTGCGGCCAGGGGTAGACGTAGGGCCAGGCGAGGGCGCCGGAGAAGGAGGCCATGGCGGTCAGGCCCATGTTCTTCGACGCCGTCAGGGCCATCTTCACCTGCTCGACCGCCCATTCCTGACGGGCCTTGGGGTTGCCGTGGACCGATGGATCGGCAAAGCCGTCGAAGGCCACGTCGTAGGCCGGATGCACGGCGACCAGCTGGCCCTGAAGGTGGGTCGACAGCTCGGTCACCTCGATGCCGTTCTGGGCGGCCTGGCCCTTGAACTCGTCGCAGTAGTCCTTGGACTCCGACGCCTTCTTGAGGTCGATCAGGTTGGCGTCCCAGCTGGGAACCTGCACTCCCTTGTAGCCGCAGTCGGCGGCCCACTTGGTGATGCCGTCCCAGGAATTGAACGGCGCTTCGTCTCCGCCGAACTGGGCGAGAAAGAGCGCGGGGCCCTTGATGGTCTTCATGATATCCTCCCTTGGCTCAAATCCGGACCGCTCTGGTGGCGGCACTCGACTCGGAGCTTTGTAATCGATTACATCAATTGTCAGACTTTATTGCAATGGGTCAATTCCCGACTCGCGCAGAGAAGGCCAACCGATTGGAAGACAGGGCGAAATGAAGGACCGGGTGCGCATCGCGGATGTCGCCGCAGCGGCCGGGGTCTCGACCGCGACGGTCAGCCGGGCGCTGTCGAATCCCGCCCGGGTCGGCGCCGAGATGCGCGAAAGGGTCATGGCGGCGGTCGGCACCACCGGCTACCGGATCAACCATGCGGCACGGGATCTGCGGCAGGCACGGGCGCGGTCGATCCTCGTGCTGGCGCCCAACCTCGCCAATACCTTCTTCTCGCGCATCGTCGCCGCGATCCAGGACGTGGCGGGCGCGGCGGGGCTGGCGGTGCAGATCTCGGACAGCCGGGCGGGCGGGCTGGAGAGCCTGTCCTACGACTGCCGGGCGGACGGGATCATCCTGCTGGACGGCACGCTGGAGCCCGAGCTGGTCGCCGCATGGCAGGTGCCCATCGTCACGCTCTGCGAATGGAACGACGCCTACGACCTGCCGGGCCTCGGCATCGACAACGCGGGGGCGGCGCGGCTGGCCGTCGATCACCTGGCTGACCTCGGCCACCGGTCGGTGCTGCATGTCGCCGGCCCGCCGCGCAACGTGCTCGGCATCACGAGGGGAGAGGGATTCGCCGCGGCGGTGGCCGCCCGCGGACTGACCGGGCGGACCCTGCCGGGCGACTTCACGATGGAGAGCGGCGCGGCGGCGGCCCGGGTCTGGGCGGGGATGAACGACCGGCCGAGCGCGGTCTTCGCCGCCTCGGACGAATGCGCCATGGGCTTCATCTCGGAATGCGCGGCGATGGGCCTGTCCGTGCCGGGGGACGTCAGCGTCGTCGGCTTCGACGACATCGACTTCGCCGGCCGCTTCCTGCCGCCCCTGACCACGGTGCACCAGCCCCGGTCCCGGATGGGGCGCGAGGCGGCGCACCGGATGGTCGCGGCCCTGCTGGACGGCAAGCGCCTGCCGGACGGGCGTCAGACGATCGACGCGCACCTCGTGGTCCGCGGATCGACGCGCCCCATATCGGGGTGATGCCCGCCCGTTTTGT
>JAMWZF010000025.1 GCA_024304875.1 Paracoccaceae bacterium | reverse complement strand
GGGATGGCCGGGGCCCCCGGGTCGGGGGGCCGCCGGCCGGCCGATCAGGCGAGGGCCAGGTTGATGGCGCTCTCGCGGCCGTCGCGGCCGGATTCGAGGTCGTAGGTGACCTTCTGGTCGTCCTGCAGACCGGTCAGGCCCGAACGCTCGACGGCGGAGATGTGGACGAACACGTCCTTGCCGCCGCTCTCAGGAGCGATGAAGCCGAAACCTTTGGTGGTGTTGAACCATTTCACGGTGCCAGTGGCCATGTGAAGTCTTCCTTGTCATGGGTGCTGCCCGCGGAAGTGCGGCAGCCCGGCTGTGTCAGCTAGATCGAAGAACTGCACGCCGATGAAGGAAGACAGGGTCGAGATAGGATAACGTCGCCCCGCCCCTATCTGCGCTTTGCGCCGATGACGCAAGACAATTCGGTGGCGGGGTGACCTTCAGCGGAGAACTGCTCAGATCCGTCCGGTGAGCAACAGCACCACGACCACGACCAGAACGACGGTCAGGACGCCCGACGGCGCATAACCCCAGTTCGCCGAATGTCCCCAGCGCGGCAGGGCGCCGATGAGGGCGAGGACGAGGAGGAGGATGAGAATGGTGTACAGCATCGGTCCCTCCTCAGAACACGTCGACGAGGTAGAGAATGATGATGATCGGGATCGGTATGCCGATCAGCCACGCAAGAATGCCCTTCATGGGGGTCGCCTCCAGTTGAGATGCAGGCGAATGCGCGGAATGGCAGTTTGGTTCCCCGCAACAGCGAGGCGCCACCGGTCCCGGTGGCGGGCGGCGCGTGCATGCGGCCGTCAGATCATCGCGTAGTCCCGGAAGATGGGCGTTGCCGGCCCCTGCGGTTTCGGCTTCGGCTTGGGCCGCGGTTGACCCTTGGGATCCGATGACTTCGTCATTTTTTCGTCCTTCCCCAACCAGCAAACTGGCCCGGCGGACGTTTCCCGGCCCACGCGAGGCCGAGAACAGGGTCGCACGGAGCGACCCTTTCGTTAAGTCAGGCTTTCCTTAACACACCGTTTCGAGGGCCGTCCGAGGCACCCGATGTGTCGAAGGGAACCGCGGCGGCCGATCGGGTGCCCTAGCGGGCGAACTTCTTGAACTTCACCCGCTTCGGTTCCAGCGCGTCGGCGCCGAGGCGGGCCTTCTTGTCCTCTTCGTAGTCCTCGAAGTTGCCCTGGAACCACTCCACATGAGCCTCGCCCTCGAAGGCGAGGATGTGGGTGCAAATGCGGTCGAGGAAGAAGCGGTCGTGGGAGATGACCACCGCGCAGCCCGCGAAATCGACCAGCGCGTCCTCGAGCGCCCGCAAGGTCTCCACGTCGAGGTCGTTGGTCGGCTCGTCGAGAAGCAGGACGTTGCCGCCCGATTTCAGCAGCTTGGCCATGTGGACCCGGTTGCGTTCCCCGCCCGAGAGCTGGCCCACCTTCTTCTGCTGGTCGCCGCCCTTGAAGTTGAAGGCGCCGCAGTAGGCGCGGGAGTTCATCTGCGCGTCGCCGAGGTCGATCACCTCCGCCCCGCCCGAGATCTCCTCCCAGACCGTCGCCGTCGGGCTGAGCGCATCGCGGGACTGGTCGACGTAGGCGAGATCCACCGTCTCGCCGTATTCGATCGTCCCCGCGTCCGGCTTCTCCTGCCCGGTCAGCATGCGGAACAGGGTCGACTTGCCGGCGCCGTTGGGGCCGATCACGCCGACGATGCCGCCGGGGGGCAGGCTGAAATCGAGGTTCTCGATCAACAACTTGTCGCCCATCGCCTTCTGCAGCCCGGTGACCTCGATCACCTTGCCGCCGAGGCGCTTGCCGTTCGGGATGATGATCTGGGCCTTGCCGATCTTCTCGCGCTCGGACTGGCCGGCCATCTCCTCGTAGGCGGCGATCCGGGCCTTGGACTTGGCCTGCCGGGCCTTCTGGCCCTGCCGCATCCATTCCAGCTCGCGCTCCAGCGTCTTCTGCTTGGACTTGTCCTCGCGGGCCTCCTGCTCCAGCCGCTTGGCCTTCTGCTCGAGCCAGGCGGAATAGTTCCCCTCGTAGGGGATGCCCCGGCCGCGGTCGAGTTCGAGGATCCAGCCGGTGATGTCGTCGAGGAAATACCGGTCGTGGGTCACGACAAGGATCGTGCCCTTGTACTCGATGAGGTGGTTCTGGAGCCAGGCGATCGTCTCGGCGTCGAGGTGGTTGGTCGGCTCGTCCAGCAGCAGCATGTCGGGCGCCTCCAGCAAGAGCTGGCAAAGCGCGACGCGGCGCTTCTCCCCGCCCGAGAGGGTCTCCACGCTGGCGTCGTCCGGCGGGCAACGCAGGGCCTCCATCGCGACGTCGATCTGCGCGTCGAGGTCCCAGAGGTTCTGGCTGTCGATCTCGTCCTGCAGCGTCGCCATCTCCTCGGCTGTCTCGTCGGAGTAGTTCATCGCCAGCTCGTTGTAGCGGTCGAGGATGTCCTTCTTGGCCTTCACGCCCAGCATGACGTTTTCCCGCACGGTCAGCGCGTTATCCAGCTCCGGCTCCTGCGGGAGATAGCCGACGCGGGCGCCCTCCGCGGCCCAGGCCTCGCCGGTGAAGTCCTTGTCGAGGCCGGCCATGATCCGCAGCAGGGTGGATTTACCGGCGCCGTTCACGCCGACGACGCCGATCTTGACGCCGGGCAGGAAGCTGAGGCGGATGTTCTCGAAGGTCTTCTTGCCGCCCGGATAGGTCTTGGACACACCGTCCATGTGGTAGACGTACTGGTAGCTGGCCATCTGTCGCTCCGGCTTGAAGGGTTTGGCGCCTTCTAGAGTGCCGCGCGGAGCGGTTCAATGGCGCCCGCGGTCTCGCGCAGCCAATCGACGGCGGCATCCTCGGGCATCGGCCGCCCGATCCAGTAGCCCTGGATGGCGCCGCAGCCGAAAGAGCCCAGCCGCTCGGCCGTCGCCCGGTCCTCCACCCCCTCGGCCAGCACCCTCAGGCCGAGGTCCTCGCAGAGCCGGGCAATGGCCTGCACGACCGTGGCGCTGGCGGTGTCCTTCAGGATGTTCTGCACCAGCGACCGGTCGATCTTGACCCCGGTGACCTCGAGCCCGGTCAGGTGGCTGAGGCCCGCGTAGCCGATCCCGAAGTCGTCGAGGTAGACCTGGAACCCCGCCGCCTTGAGGTCGGCGATCACCGCCGCCTCGGAAGAGCCCGCGACATTGGCGCCGAACATGGTCGTCTCCAGGATCTCGATCGCGACCTTGCCGCGGTCGATGCGCCGGGACTCCACCCCGTGGACCAGCCGGGGGACGAATTCGGGGTGGGTGAGCAGATCGTCCGAGGCGTTGAACCCCACCGTCAGGTCGCCGAGTCCGGCCCAGTTCAGCCGCCTCTGGAACTGAAGCGCCGCGTTCATCGAGCCGAGGTCGATCCGGCCCATCAGGCCCAGTTGCGCCGCGAGCGGCAGGAACCTGTCGGGCGGCATCATGCTGCCATCGGCCTGCGGCCAGCGGACCAGCGCCTCGAACCCCGTGACCTCTCCGCGATGCATGTCGAAGACCGGCTGGAAATGGTGGACGAGTTCGCCTGCCTCCACCGCCGCGCGCAGACGGTGGCTGAGCCGGACCTGCGCCGAATGCCGCTGGTGCAGCCCCTCGTCATAGACCTCGACCCGGGCGCGGCCCTGGCGCTTGGCCTCGTAAAGCGCGAAGTCCGACCGGAGCATCAGGTCCTCCGGCGTGTCCCCCGCGGTCTCGGACAGGGCGGCGCCGATCGAGATGTCGCAGCCGAGGCGCAGGCCCTGCCAGTCGAAGGGTCGGGCAATCGCCCTGCGCAGGTCGGCGCCGATCCCGGCGAGGTCGTCGAGGCTGCCGATGTCCGGGCAGACGACGACGAATTCGTCGCCGCCGAGCCGCGCCACCAGATCCCCCGGCCGGACGCCCTCCCGGATCCGGTCCGCGACATGCTCCAGCGTCCGGTCCCCGGCGGAATGGCCGTGGGTGTCGTTGATGTCCTTGAAGGTGTCGATGTCGAGGTGAAGCATCCCGGTCCGGCCGCCCTGCCCCAGGGCGTGGGAGGTGAAGCGGAGCAGTTCGGACCGGTTCGCCACGCCGGTCAGGATGTCGTGCCTGGCGCCGTACTCGAGCTGGTTGCGGATCTCGCGGAGCCTCTCCTGGTCCTCGATCTGGGCCGAGACGTCCCGGCAGACGAGGATCACCCGCTCTTCCCCGGTGCTCGACTGCAGGTAGGACACCGAGTGCTGGTTCCAGAACAGCTCGCCGTCGCTGCGCTGGTTCAGGCGCAGGACGAGGCCGTGATAGGCCGGATCGGCGCGGTCGTAGCGAAAGGCGCGGATCTCCTCCTCGCTCGGGCGCTCGGCTTCGGGAATGACGAACTCCAGCGGACTGCGCCCGACGATCTGCGCCGCCGGTCGCCTGACCATCCGGCAGTAGGCCGGATTGGCCCAGAGGATGGTGCCCCCCATGTTCTGGATCACGATGCCGTCGCTGGCGTGCTCGGCCGCCATGCGGAAGTTCTCGGCCGCGCGCAGCTGCCGGGTCAGGTCCCGCCGGGTGCCGTCCAGAACCCCCCGCAGGCGTCCGATCCGGCGCCCCTGCTCTACCAGGGCACTGGCCAGAAGCAGCGCGGCAAGGCTCACCACCACCATGTACAGGACGACGATCGGCACACGGCCCCCTCGGACAACTGCCGCCCGACCCTAGGTGCCCTGCCTTTGGGCGAGGTTAAGCGCACCCGCGCTTCGGCCGCGAAATAGGATCAATTCGATCGGTCCCGCGCCTGACCAGCCCTTTGACAGCGGCCGCCCAAAATGCATGGTTGCCGCCGACGAAAACGATTTAGCCGTGCGACATCGCGCGGCCGGGGGCGGGGAGGCCCTGACCATGATCCGCAATCCGATCCTGCCCGGCTTTAACCCCGACCCCTCGATCTGCGTTGTGGACGGCGTCTATTACATCGCCACCTCGACCTTCGAGTGGTACCCCGGCGTCCAGATCCACCGCTCCACCGACCTGATCACCTGGGAGCTGGCGTCGCGCCCGCTCGACCGGGCGGCCCTTCTCGACATGCGCGGCAACCCCGATTCGGGCGGCATCTGGGCCCCCTGCCTCAGCCACGACGGAGAGATGTTCTGGCTCGTCTACACCGACGTCAAACGTCTCACCGGCCCGGTCAAGGACGCCCACAACTTCATCACCTGCTGCGAGACGGTCGACGGAACCTGGTCGGACCCCTGGTACGTCAATTCGTCCGGCTTCGATCCCTCCCTGTTCCACGACGACGACGGCCGCAAGTGGTTCGTCAACCTGCGCTGGAACCACCGCGGTCCCGGCACCGGGGGCAACCCCAAGCATGCCAGCTTCGACGGGATCCTGATGCAGGAATGGTCGCCCGAAACCGGCCTCTTCGGTCCGGTCGACGTGATCTGGCAGGGCACCCCGCGCGGCCTGACCGAGGGGCCGCACCTGCTCAAGCGGAACGGCTGGTACTATCTCTTCTGCGCCGAGGGCGGCACCGGCTACGGCCACGCCCTCTCGGTCGCCCGCTCCCGCGACATCTGGGGGCCCTACGAGACGCACCCCGAACAGCACCTGATCCACGTCGCGGACGAGAGCCACCCGATCCAGCGCACCGGCCACGGCCAATACGTCGAGACGGGCGAGGACGAGGGCTACTGCACCTTCCTCATGGGCCGCCCGATCCCCGGGCCCGACGGCACCGGGCGCTATTGCCCCCTCGGCCGCGAGACGGGGATCGAAAAGGTCGTCTGGCGGGACGACTGGCCCTGGCTCGAGGGCGGCGGCATGGCCCCGCGCGTCGAGGTTCCCGGCCTGACCGATGCCGCGGCCCCTGCTCCGCAGGCCGTCATCCGCGACCTCACCGGCGCCCTGCCGCCCGAATTCCAGTGGCCCCGCTCGCCCGAGACCGAGCGCATCTACCGCACCGGCAGCGAGGGCCTCACCCTCATCGGGCGCGAGGCGATCGGGTCCTTCTTCGAACAGGCCCTCGTCGCCCGCCGGCAGGAGCATCACCGCTACACCGCCGAGACCACGGTGGACTTCGATCCGGCCCATTACCAGCAGGCGGCGGGCCTCACGACCTACTACAACCAGCACAAGTTCCACGCCCTCCTGCTGACCTCCGAGGACGGCGCCCCGGCCCTGCGCATCGCCTCCTGCCCCGGCAACTGGCCGGACGGCGGCTGGGACTGGCCAGGAGAGACGGCACGCCCCGATCCCGGCCCGGTCGACCTGAAGGTCGAGGTCAGCGGCGCCACCCAGCAGTTCTTCTGGCGGCAGGGCGGCGAGTGGCAGCCCATCGGCCCGGCGCTGAACGCCGCCGTCATCTCGGACGAGGGCGGCCGCGGCGAGCACGGCTCCTTCACCGGCACCTTCGTCGGCATGGTCTGCTTCGACACTTCCGGCATGGCGGCCGAGGCACGGTTCACCCGCTTCGCCTACGTCCCGGAGGGCGCGGCATGATCTCGGAGCTCTGCCTCTGCGGTCTGGATGGCGGGGTCGAGGTCCTGCTCCGCCACGACGGTCACATCGAGGCACCGAACTGGCACCCGGACGGCTACCTGGTCGTGAACGGCGACGGCCGCCTCTTCCGCGTCCCGCTGGACGCACCGGCGCTGGAGCCGATCGACACCGGCTTTGCCAACAGGTGCAACAACGACCACGGCCTCTCTCCCGACGGCCGGATGCTGGTGATCTCCGACCAGTCGCAAACGCCGAAGTCCTGCATCTACACCCTGCCGGTCTCGGGCGGAGCCCCCACCCGCGTGACCGAACACACCCCCAGCTGGTGGCACTCCTGGTCGCCGGACGGCACGCGGCTCGCCTATGCCGCCGCGCGCGGCGACGGGCCGGTGGCACTGCACACCTGCGCTCTCGACGGGTCGGACGAGCGGCAGGTGACGGACGGGTTCGTCCACGTCGACGGACCGGACTACACCCCCGACGGCGCGTGGATCTGGTTCAACGGCGAGACCTCGGACGGGGTGAACCTCTGGCGCATCCGGCCCGACGGCAGCTACGCCGAGCAGATGACGGACAGCGCCAATGTCGACTGGTTTCCCCACCCCTCGCCCGACGGGCAGCACGTGGTCTGGCTGTGCTATCCGCCCGGGACCACGGGGCACCCCGGCGGCCTCGACGTGACGCTGAAGATCATGCCGCAAAAGGGCGGCGCGGGACGGGTGCTGACCGAACTGCACGGCGGCCAGGGCACCATCAACGTGCCGTCCTGGGCGCCGGACAGCGCCCGCTTCGCCTTCATGCGCTACGAACCGGCGAGCTAGACCCGCATCCCTGCGCGCCGCGCCGCGGTCCCGAACCGGGGCCTCGCAGGCGTTCGAGGCGGTCCCGGCTCAGGGCCGGGTGACACACGGAACGGACCGCTCCTGCGCCACCTGCCCGCGCCCCACCCGCTTGACCCTTCCCGCGCGGCAGGAAACAAGGCCCGCATGACGGCGTTTCCCCAGGCCTGCGCGGGCCAGACCATCGGCCTTCTCGGCGGGTCCTTCGATCCGGCGCACGAAGGGCATGTCCACATCACCCGCGCCGCTCTCGCCCGGTTCGGACTGGACGGGGTCTGGTGGCTGGTCAGCCCCGGCAACCCGCTCAAGACCCGGGGGCCCGCCCCCCTGCAAGACCGGATGGCCCGGGCAAAGGCGGTGATGCAGCATCCCGCCGTCACGGTCACCGACATCGAGGCGCACCTCGGCACCCGCTACACCGCCGAAACCCTCGCCGTCCTGCGCGCCCGCTGGCCGGGCGTGCGCTTCGTCTGGCTGATGGGGGCGGACAACTTCGCCCAGTTCCACCTCTGGCAGGACTGGCAGGGCATCGTGGAGACGACACCCCTCGGCATCCTCGCCCGTCCGGGGCAGCGCATCTCCGCGCGGATGAGCCGTGCGGCCCGGATCTACCGGCGCTGGCGGATTCCCGGGCGGGCCTCCCGGCTGCTCGGCGTGGCGAAAGCGCCCGCCTGGTGCTTCATCAACCTTCCCATGACCGACGAGTCCTCCACCGCTATCCGCGACAGGGGAGAGTGGCAGACATGAGCCGCGTCTTCGGCTACGGCAGCCTGGTGAACGCCCGGACCCATGATTACACGAACCTGCGCCCGGTGCATCTGTCGGGCTATCGGCGGGTCTGGCGGCACTCGGTCCTGCGCGAGGTGGCCTTCCTGTCGATCGTGGAGGCCGAGGGCGCCGGCATCGACGGCCTGCTGGCGGACGTGCCCCCGCAGGACTGGGCCGCGCTCGACCACCGCGAAAGGGCCTACGACAAGCGCGACGTGGCCGGACAGACGCGGCACGACGGGCCGGAGGGACCGGTCATCGTCTATGCCGTCAAGGACGTGGCCATCGCCCCGCCCGACACGGCGCATCCGATCCTGCTCAGTTACCTCGACGTGGTTGCGGAAGGCTATCTCGACCACTTCGGCCAGCCCGGTCTCGCGCGCTTCGTCGAGAGTACCGAGGGCTGGGCCGCCCCGATCCTCGACGACCGGCACGCGCCTCTCTACGGCCGGCACACCGCGCCGGGAGCGGCGCTGACGGACATCGTGGACGGCCTGCTGCGGGACCTGGGGTCGGATCTGCTGGACGGCACCCCCGCGCGGCTCGACGCCCTGCGCAGTCACCCCGAGATCTGAACCCGGGTCAGTCCCGCCACCAGGGCCCGTGCCGGTCGTCCGTCCCGTCGACCCGGTCGAAGCCGTGGCGGCCGAAGTAGTCCCGCTGCGCCTGGATCAGGGCGGCGGTGCCGCGGGCCTTGGTCATCGTGTCGTACCAGCCGAGGGCGCCCGCCAGGGCCGGCACCGGCTGGCCTGCGGTCACGGCCGCGGCGACGGTGGCGCGCAGGCCCGGCACCGCCTGCTTCAGCATCGCGACCATGTCGGGGGCAAGAGCGAGGCTGCCCTTGGGCGGGCCGGCGCGGAAGGCGGCGGCGAAAGTGTCGAGCTGGGCCGAGCGGATGATGCAGCCGGCGCGCCAGATCTCGGCGATGGTCGCCATGTCGAGGCTCCAGCGGAACTCCTTGGAGGCCGCGGCGAGGATGTCGAAGCCCTGCGCATGGTTCACGATCCGCCCGGCGATCAGCGCGGCCTCCAGCGTCTCGGGCGGCAGGTCGGCGGCGTCGCTGCGGCCCGGCAGGGTCTGGGCAGCGGTCGGCCGGGCCGGATCCGAAGACCAGCCCCGCGCCCCCACCGCCGCCTCGATGACGCTGGCCGACTGGCCGAGCTTGAGCGCCTCGATCACCGTCCAGCGGCCGGTTCCCTTCTGGCCGGCCTTGTCGACGATCTCCTCCACCGCCGGTCCGCCGGTCAGGTGGTCGGTCGCGCCGAGGACGGTGCCGGTGATCTCCACGAGGTAGGATTTCAGCGGACCCCTATTCCAGCGGTCGAACATGCGCCCGATCTCGGAATGGGGCCGGCCGGCGGAACGCTCGATGCCGAAGATCTCGGCGATCATCTGCATCTCGGCGTATTCGATGCCGTTGTGGACGGTCTTGACGAAGTGTCCCGCGCCGTCGGGGCCCAGGTGGGCGGCGCAGGGCGCGCCCTCGTGCTTGGCCGCGATGGCCTCGGCCACCGGGCGCAGACGGTCCCAACTGGCCTTGCTGCCGCCGACCATGATCGAGGGGCCGTGCCGGGCCCCCTCCTCGCCGCCCGAGACACCCATGCCGATGAAATTGAGGCCCGCGGCCTCCAGCGTCTTCGTCCGCCGGCGGGTGTCGTTGAAGTCGGCGTTGCCGGCATCGACGATGGTGTCGCCGCCGGTCAGGTGGCGGCGGATCTGGTCGATCGTGTCGTCCACCGGCTTGCCCGCCGGGACCATGAGGATGATCGTCCGGGGCGCGTTCATCGCGTCGATCATGGTGACGAGGCTGTCATGGCCGCGCAGGTTGCCCTTGAGGTCGCCCGCTTCGGACAGGAATTCCGGCACCCGCGACGACGAGCGGTTGGAGACATGCAGGGTATGGCCGTTGTCCGCGATGTTGAGCGCGAGCGCGCTGCCCATCGTTCCCAGCCCGTATAGGCCCAGCGAGGTTCTGGTCATGGCACCCTCCAATCCCTTGGAATCGTAGGATGCTTCAGTCCAAATGCAAGCCCGCGCTCAGCGGCGGAAGGTCAGGTAGTGCGGCCGCCGCCCTTCGCGGAGGGCCTTCTGCTCGTAGCGGGTGGACAGCCAGTCCGCCCAGGGCTCGCGCCAGTCCGCCGGGCGCTCGGCCAGCCAGCGGAAGCCGGCCTTCGGCACCTCGAGCAGGCTCTGGCGGACGTAATCCGGGATGTCGGTCGCGATCCTGAGCTCGGCGCCGGGGGCCATCGCCGCGTGCAGCGGCGTCAGATGCTCGGCCGTGACGAACCGGCGCCGGTGGTGGCGGGCCTTGGGCCAGGGGTCGGGGTAGAGCAGGAAGGCCCGTCCGACGCTGCCCTCGGGGAGGATGTCGAGCAGGTCCCGCGCGTCGCCGGGGTGGATGCGGATGTTAGAGACGCCCGCCCGGCGGATCTTGCCCAGGGTCATGGCCGTGCCGTTCAGAAAGGGCTCGGCCCCGATGATCGTGACACCGGGGTTGGCGGCGGCCTGGTGCACCATATGCTCGCCCCCGCCGAAGCCGACCTCGAGCCAGAGAGGCCGCCCCGCGGTGAGGGCGGCGATGTCGAGAGGGGTGCGGCCCGGGTTCTCGTCCCAGTCCACGCCCGGAATGCGCAGCCGCGGCAGGTCCTCGGCGAGGTACCGCTCCTGCGCGGGCTTGAGCGTCTTGCCCTTCGTGCGGCCGTAGAAGTTGCGCCAGGGGGCGTCCGGATGCTTGCGCGGTTGGGTCATGGCCGGCTGATACGCCGGGGCCGTGGCGGGGGCAATGGCGGGCCTTGGCCGGACAGTTCAAGGACAGGTTAACGCCCGCCGCGCGGACGATGCGGGATGGCGGTTTTGTGGTTTGGGATCAGCGGGGTAAGAACTACGCCACGACATCAGAACGCTAACGTTCTAGAGTCCTTGCAATCTGGGGTTGTACGCCCGTCCAGCGAAATCGTGCCGCTAAAACAAGAGGATCCGAGGCCCGCGTCGGCCCCCGGATCCCTGCTTCCGCACTGTCAGATCGTCGCCGCCCGCTCCGGGCGGGTCCGCGTCAGACCTCGGCCTTCAGCCGCTCCACCAGGTCGGTCTTCTCCCAGGAGAACCCGCCGTCCGCCTCGGGCGCCCTGCCGAAGTGGCCATAGGCCGCCGTGCGCTGGAAGATCGGGCGGTTCAGCTGCAGGTGCTCGCGAATGCCGCGCGGGGTCAGGTCCATCGAGGCGGCGACGGCCTTCTCGATCTGCGACGAGCGGACTTCGCCGGTGCCGTGGGTATCGACGTAGATCGACAGCGGGCGGGCGACACCGATCGCGTAGGACAGCTGGATGGTGCAGCGGGTGGCCAGGCCGGCGGCGACAACGTTCTTGGCGAGGTAGCGGGCGGCATAGGCGGCCGAGCGGTCCACCTTGGTGGGGTCCTTGCCGGAAAAGGCGCCGCCACCGTGCGGAGCCGCGCCGCCGTAGGTGTCGACGATGATCTTGCGCCCCGTGAGGCCGGCGTCTCCGTCCGGGCCGCCGATGACGAACTTGCCGGTCGGGTTGACGTGCCAGACGGTCTCGGGCGTGAGCCAGCCGCCGGGCAGGACCTCCTCGATGTAGGGCGCGACGATGGCGCGGATGTCGTCCGAGGTCAGGTCCGGGTCGATGTGCTGGGTCGAGAGCACGAGGGAGGAGATGCCCACCGGCTTGCCGTCCCGGTAGCGGACCGAGATCTGGCTCTTGGCGTCGGGGCCGAGGACCGGCTCGGTGCCGTCCTTGCGGACCTCGGCCAGGCGGCGGAGGATCATGTGGGCGAAGTGGATCGGCGCCGGCATCAGCTCTTCGGTCTCGTCCACGGCGTAGCCGAACATGATGCCCTGGTCGCCCGCGCCCTCTTCCTTGCCCTCGGAGGCGTTCACGCCCTGGGCGATATGGGCCGACTGCTCGTGCAGGAGGTTGGTGACCTCGCAGGTCTGCCAGTGGAACTTGTCCTGCTCGTAGCCGATGTCGCGGATGCAGTCGCGGGCGATCTGGTCGATCCGCTCCATGTAATCCTTGAGCTTGGCCTTGTCGGCCAGGCCCACCTCGCCGCCGATGACGACCCGGTTGGTGGTCGCGAAGGTCTCGCAGGCCACGCGGGCCTCGGCCTCCTCTGTCAGAAGCGCGTCCAGCACGGCGTCGGAAATCCGGTCGCAGACCTTGTCGGGGTGGCCCTCGGAGACGGACTCCGAGGTGAAGGTATAATCTTTGCGGGCCATGGGGAGCGCTCCATTGGGGGGTGTCCCGTCACGCCAGGAAGCCGTTGTGACGGGTGACTTGATGTCTGGACCGCAGCGATAGTGCGCCTGCCGGGTGAGGTCAATCCGCCCGCCGGCGGGGGCGCGCGGCCAGGCCGACAAGCGCCGCGACGAGAAGCAGGATCATCGGCCAGTCCCCCCAGCGTGCGTAGGGCGTCGGTGCAAGAGCCGGCGGCAGGGGCACGTCGCTGAACCCTGCCTCGCCGAGGCCGATCGCGCCCAGGACCTCGCCGCGCGGGCCGAGAACGCCCGAGACGCCGGTATTCGCCACCCGCACCATCGGCAGGCCCTGCTCGACGGCGCGCAGACGGGCCTGTGCCAGATGCTGGTAGGGGCCCGAGACCGTCCCGAACCAGGCGTCGTTGGTGATCAGCATCATCAGGCGCGGCCGGCGGTCGTAGCGGCCGAGCTCGTGGGGAAAGATGCCCTCGTAGCAGATCAGCGGCAGCGCCGGCCCGATCCCCGGCAGGTCCACGATGCGCAGCCCCTCCCCCGCGGTGAAGCCGCCGCCGTCATTCGCCGCAAGGCCCCGGATCCCGAAGCGCGCGAAGAGGGGGCCCAGCCGGTCCCCGAGGGGCATGTATTCCCCGAAGGGCACCAGGTGGTGCTTGTCGTAGACGTCCGAGATGACGGCGCCGCGGTTCAGCACCACGAGACTGTTGAAGAAGCGCGGGCCCCGGACGCGCTGGATGCCGAAGACCACCGGCACGCCCTGCGCCGCCTCGGCGATGTCCTCCAGCGTGGTTCCGGGAAACTCCAGAAAGGCCGGCACGGAGGTCTCGGGCCAGACCGTCAGGTCCGGCAGCGGCGTGGCAGCGGTATAGTCCAGCTGGCGGGCGAAGAAGACGGCGGATTTCTCCGGGTCCCACTTCTCGTCCTGGGGCGCGTTCGGCTGGACGAGACGGACGACGGGGGCGCCCGGCTCCGGCGGCACGGGGGGCAGCAGCGCCGCAAGGCCCGACCCGACCAGCCAGGGCAGGACCACTGCCAGCCCCCCGGCCGCGACCACCCGAACGGGACTTCCCCGGCGAACCAGCAGCGGCAGGCAGGCCAGAAGGAGCGTCAGCAGGGTCAGGCCATGGGCGCCGAGAAGAGCGGCGATCCGGTCAACGCCTGTCCCGACCCAGACATGCCCCGGCAGGTTCCAGGGAAAGCCGGTCAGCACGACCGAGCGCAGGTACTCGGCCACGGTCAGCGTCACCGCCAGCGCCAGGGGGCGCGTCGACGGTCCCGCCAGGCGGTGACCCAGCCAGGCCGCGAAGGCCCAGAACAGGGCCAGGCCCCCGGCCATGAACACGAGGGCGAACGGTGCCATCCAGCCGTGGATCTCGGGCTCGACGAGGAAAGGCTCCACGATCCACGACAGGCCGAGCCCGAACCAGCCGAGGCCGAGCCACCAGCCGGCCCAGGCCGCGCGGACGGGCGTGCGGGCGGCCCCGATGAGATCGAGCCCGCCAGCAAGAGCCAGCACCGTCAGGGGCCAGATGCCGAGCGGAGCAAGGCCGGTGGCCGCCACGGCGCCCAGACCGACGAGGGCAAGGCGGGTTCGCAGCGGCAGGCGGCGCGGCGCCGTGGCTTCAGCCATGCCGAAGAGCCGGGACTCTCACGCCCCGGCGTCCGGCGCCGGGGCGTGCTTCACCCGCACCCGCAGCCGCTTGATCCGACGCGGGTCCGCATCGACCACCTCGAAATCGAGCCCCTCGGGGTGGTGAATGACCTCGCCCCGGGCCGGAACATGGCCAGCCAGCATGAAGACGAGGCCGCCGAGCGTGTCGATCTCCTCCTCGTCGATCTCGTCGTGGCGGGTCAGGGCGACGCCGATCTCGGCCTCGAACTCGTCGAGCGGAGCCTTGGAGAGGACCATCCAGACGCCGGGGCCCTCCTTGGTCCACATCATGCCCTCGTCGATGTCGTGCTCGTCCTCGATCTCGCCGACGACCTGTTCGATCAGGTCCTCGATGGTGACGAGACCGTCCGTGCCGCCGTATTCGTCGATCACCAGGGCCATGTGCATCCGTTCGGCCTGCATCTTCTGCAGCAGGACGCCGAGGGGCATCGACGGCGGCACGAACAGCAGCGGCCGGACGAGCGCGCGCAGGTCGAAATCGTGCTCGCCATTGCCGTTGAAGCCGAACTTCAGGGCGAAATCCTTGAGGTGGACCATGCCGATGGGCGTGTCGATCGTGCCGTCGAAGACCGGAAGACGGGTCATGCCGCTGTCGCGGAAGGCGGCGACCAGCTCGTCCATGGTCGCGCTGACCGGAACGGCGACGATCTCGGCGTTGGGGATCGACACGTCGTCGACGCGCATCCTTCGCAGGTTGAGGATGCCGGGCTGGACCACCGGCGCCGGCTGGCTCTCGCCGCTCATGGCCTGCGGTGACCCCTCGGTTTCGGACGGGCTCAGCGCCTCGACAATCCTGCTGAAAAATCCACGGCTCCCGGCCGTGGTCTGATCTTGGTCGGTCTCGTCCGGCGCGCCTTGCGCGGCCGTAGACGATCCGTCTGCGTTCTCGCCCATCTGGTCCTTCGCTCGCGGGCCATGGGTCGGCCCCTGTGTCCACTAGCGGCAATATGGGTCAGGCAGGCCCAGTTTGCCAAGTATCTCGACCTCCAGCCCCTCCATGAGCGTGGCGTCCCCATCGCGGATATGGTCGTAGCCCAGAAGGTGCAAGACACCGTGAATCACAAGATGCGTGACGTGGGCGGGAAACGGCACACCCGCCGCCTCGGCCTCGCGGGCGCATGTGTCATAGGCGATGGCGATATCGCCCAGCTCGGGATCGGCCGGATCCGGCGCGGCCGGAGCGGCGCCCTCGGCCTCCGC
This sequence comes from Paracoccaceae bacterium, assembly GCA_024304875.1. GTDB lineage: Bacteria > Pseudomonadota > Alphaproteobacteria > Rhodobacterales > Rhodobacteraceae > JAMWZF01. Next base: position 1,623 of record JAMWZF010000025.1, on the reverse strand, counting down.
CCCCCGCTCCTCCGACGGCCAGGACAGCACGTTGGTCGGCTGCGGCTTGCCCCGGAAATCGGCGTTGAGGGCGGCGATGCGGGCGTCGTCGCAGGCCAGGAGCGAGGCCTCCCATCCGTCCGGCTCCATCCCCAGATGCCCGAGGGTCGCGACCCAGGCGGCCTGCGCCAGCGGCTCCAGACCGGCCTCGGCCCAGCGGCCCTCCTCGATGATCACCTCGACGCTCATGGGCCGCAGCTAGTCGCGGGCCGTGCGCCGGGCAAGGGCGCAAAAACTTAGGTCAATGCCTAACTTTCTCCTTGCGCGACTCGGCGCATCGCGAATACTTAGGAATATGGCTAAACATGACCCCGCCCTCGACCACGTCTTCACCGCCCTCGGCGACCCCACCCGCCGCGCCGTCCTCGAACGGCTGGCGACGGGTCCGGCCACGGTGTCGGAGCTCAACGCGCTGGTCCCCATGGCGATGCCCTCGTTCATGGGCCACCTGCGCAAACTGGAGGAGGCCGGCATGATCGCCACGCAAAAGGACGGACGGGTCCGAACCTGCGCCCTCGTCGCCGGGGCGCTCGGCCCCGCCCGCGACTGGCTCTCGGCGCAGAAGGCGCTCTGGGAAGACCGCCTCGACCGTTTCGACGCCTTCGTCACACAACTCGCCAAGGACCAGACGGAATGACCCCAAATCCCGACACCGACCTCAGCTTCACCCGGACGATCCCTGCCTCGCGCGACCTCGTCTGGGCCTGCTGGACCGACCCCGCGCTGATCAAGGGCTGGTTCGTGCCGCACCCGAACACCATCGAAGAGGCCGAGATCGACGCCCGCCCCGGCGGCGCCTTCCGCGTCGTGATGAACGTCGAAGGGCAGCGGATCGACCGCCCCGGCGTGGTGCTGGAAGCCCTGCCCGCCCGGCGGCTGGTCTGGACCGACAGCTACGATGTCGGCTGGGTGCCGCGGCCGGAGGCCTTCGTGACGGCGATCCTCGACTTCTCGGACGCCGAGGGCGGCGGCACGCGCTACGATGTCATCGTCCGCCACGTCTCGCCCGAGGTGAAGCGCAAGCACGAGGAAATGGGCTTCTTCGAAGGCTGGGGCACGGTGTCGGACCAGCTGGGCGTCGCCGCGGCGGCGCTGGCCGGCCCCCGGCCGGAGCACGAGATCCGCAGCTCGCGCCTTGTCCACGTGCCCCCTGCCCTCGCCTGGAAAGCCTGGACCGACCCGGCCCTCCTGCCCAAGTGGTTCGGCCCCGACGGCTTCCATTGCGAGACCGAGAGCATCGACATCCGCCCCGGCGGGCACTGGCGGTTCACGATGGTCGGCGCGGGGCAGCGGTTTCCCAACCTTCACGAGTTCGGAGAGATGGAGCAGGAGAAGCGGCTGACCTACCGCCTCTCGGGCTTCGACGACATGCGCCACCACGCCGACGTGGTGGTCACCTTCACGCCCGAGGGGGCGGGAACGCGGGTGAGCATGCACATGACCTTCGTCGACATGCCCGCCGCTGCGGCGATGGAATTCGGGGCGCTGGAGAAGGGCTACGAGACACTGGCCAAGCTGGAGGCGACGGCGCGGACGCTGTGACGGGGCGGGCGGCCCTTCGATGGGCCGCCGAAGCATCCTCCA
>JAMWZF010000249.1 GCA_024304875.1 Paracoccaceae bacterium | reverse complement strand
CCCGGCCCTGGTGCACATCCCCCTGCCCGTCCCGATCCCGAGCCTGCCGGTCTGGCTGGCCGCCGCCGAACCCGTTCGCCACAGCCCCCGCATCGCCCGGGTCTGGGACATCTTGGCCGAGGGCCTGGCGCCCCTGCTCACTTGAACCCCGCCCGCGCCGGGGGTAGGCGAAGCCGAACCTTTGACGCGAGGACAGACCCCATGAGCACCCCCACCCTTCTCATCCTGCCCGGCGACGGGATCGGCCCCGAAGTCATGGCCGAGGTGCGCAAGGTCATCGACTGGTTCGGCGACAACGGCCTGCCCTTCGAGGTCTCCGAGGACCTGGTCGGCGGCGCCGCCTACGACGCCCACGGCACCCCGCTTCACGACGACACGATGGCCAAGGCGCAGGAGGTGGATGCCGTCCTGCTGGGGGCCGTCGGCGGGCCGAAGTACGACAATCTCGACTTCTCGGTGAAGCCCGAGCGGGGCCTCCTGCGCCTGCGCAAGGAGATGGACCTCTTCTCGAACCTGCGTCCCGCCCAGTGCTTCGACGCGCTGGCCGATTTCTCCTCGCTCAAGAAGGACGTGGTTGCCGGCCTCGACATCATGATCGTGCGCGAGCTGACCTCGGGCGTGTACTTCGGCGAGCCGCGAGGCATCATCAAGGAAGGCAACGAGCGGGTCGGCATCAACACCCAGCGCTATACCGAGAGCGAGATCGCCCGGGTGGCCCGATCCGCTTTCGAACTGGCCCGCAAGCGGAACAACAAGCTCTGCTCGATGGAGAAGGCCAACGTGATGGAGTCGGGCATCCTCTGGCGCGATGTGGTGACCGAGGTCCACGCGGCGGAGTATTCGGACGTGGAGCTGTCCCACATGTACGCCGACGCGGGTGCCATGCAGCTGACCCGCTGGCCCAAGCAGTTCGACGTGATCGTGACCGACAACCTCTTCGGTGACCTCCTGTCCGACCTTGCCGCGATGCTGACCGGCTCGCTGGGCATGCTGCCCTCGGCCTCGCTGGGTGCGCCGATGGCGAACGGGCGGCCGAAGGCGCTCTACGAGCCGGTCCACGGCTCCGCCCCCGACATCGCCGGGCAGGGCAAGGCGAACCCGATCGCCTGTATCCTGTCGTTCGCGATGGCCCTGCGCTATTCCTTCGATTCCGGGGACGCGGCGACGAAGCTGGAGACCGCGGTGGAGAAGGTCCTCGCCGACAGGCTGCGCACCGCGGACCTTCTGGGAGAGGAAGGCAAGACGCCGGTGTCGACCTCCGAGATGGGCGACGCCATCGTCGCCGCCCTCGCGGGCTGAGAGGGCAGAGCGGGGGCTCTGCCCCCGCGCCCCCGAGGTATTTGGGGCGAAAAGAGGAGCAGGGACGTCTCAGGCGGCCGCAAAGATCAGCGATCTGTGCGCCGCGATCCCCGCAAAGGCCCCCTTGCCCACCGCGATCGAGACGGAGTGCATCGGCGTCGCCGCATCGCCGCAGGCGAAGACCCCGGGCACCGAGGTCTGCTGCATCTCGTCCACGGCGATGGAGGGCCCCATCGGCCCCTCGGTGAGGGCGAGGCCGAGGTCCCGGGTGAGCGGCGTTTCCGGATCAACGGTGGGCGCGACGAAGAGGCCGTCGAAGGACAGGGTGCGGCGGTCCTCCAGAGCCACGTCCGCGGTGCCTTCGATGGAGCGGACCGAGGCATGATCGACCGCGATGCCGGCGGCGATCAGCGCCTCCAGCTCGGGCGCATCCTCCGGCACCGCGCCGTTCACCAGCACCGTGACCGTCCCCCAGTCGGTCAGCATCCGCATGTGGTGCAGGTGCTCGGGCCCGGCGGCGATGACGCCGATGCGGCCTGCGCCGATCTCGTAGCCGTGGCAGTAGGGGCAGTGGAAGACGGATTTGCCCCAGCGTTCGGCCAGGCCCGGGATGTCCGGCAGGCGATCGCGCACCCCTGTGGCGAGGACGAGGCGCCGGCCCTGGTGGCGGGTACCGTCGGCGAGGGCAAGGTCGAAGGCGCCGATGGCGCCCTCGGCCGCCACCGCCTCGCCCTCGACCCAGGTCACCGTCTCGTAGCGCATGAGCTGGGCGCGCGCGATGGCGGCGATGTCCCCCGGCGGCACGCCGTCGAAGCCGAGGAAGCCCTGCGCATGGGCGGCGAAGCGGTTGCGCCGCTGGCCGGCGTCGATCACCAGAACGTTGCGCCGGGCCCGGGCGATCTGCAGGGCGGCGGCCATTCCGGCGTAGCTGCCCCCGACGACGATCACGTCATGTCTCATGTCTCTATCCTGTCTGTGGTCTTGTCTTGTAGGCCGCGTGACGGCGGGTGAAATCGCGCGAGAGCTGGCCGAGGGTGACCTTGCCGAAGCGGTCCATCAGCAGGGCCTCGGCCTCGGCGAAGGCGTCGTCGAGGGCGGCATTGACCGACTGCTCGACGAGGCAGCCGGGATTTTCGGACCGGTTGCCGATGGCGAAGACGGTCGGCTCGCCCAGGGCCTCGTGCAGCTGGCGGAGTGTCACGGTGTCGAGGTCGCGGGCGATGGACCAGCCGCCCGAGGGACCCCGCGTCGAGGTGACGAGCCCGGCCTCGCGCAGGCCGCCCATGATCCGGCGGACCACCACCGGGTTGGTGCCCATGCAGCGGGAGAGCTCGTCCGAGGTCATGCTGCCGCCCCGGTCGGCGAGGTGCAGCAAACCGTGCAGGACGGTGGACAGGCGGCTGTCGCGCTTCATCGGTGACTCCCTAATTTGTAACTCTGATTATTACGATTAGGCACGGCCCGCAAGACCCTGCCCGGCGGCGTCCGGTCAGTTCCGCCGGTCGTCCTCGGCCTTGCGGAAGTAGCGCCGGTTCATCCGCACGAAGCGGTCGATCAGCCGGACCGGCCCGTGGTAGGGCCGTCCGAGCAGGTAGACGAAGCCCATGCCCGACCCGATCGCCGCACCGATGCTGTCAATGATCAGGTCGCTCATCGTGTCGGGAAGGCCCGATTTCTGCATGTTCAGGCCGAAGATCTGATCCATCCCGAACTCGAAGATCTCCCAGATGGCGCCGATGGTCACCGCGACGCAGAAGGCGATCAGGCTGATCGCCCAGGGCGGCGCGGCGTAGCGGTCGCCCTCGAACATCATGAAGACCATGAGGAACCCGAGAATCCCGAAGCCCATCGCCGAGCCGAAGTGGAGGACGTCGTCCCACCACCAGTAGCGTTCGTAGAAGTCCCCCACCTCGCCGAGGTAGAGCGTGGCGAAGATGAAGATCACCGCCGCCGAGAGGAAGGTGATGGGCAGCTTGATGTGCAGCCGCGAGGCGAAGACGGCCGGGAGCATCGTCATGCCCAGTGTGGCGAGCGCGATGAAGGCCGTCGTGTAGGTGCGGGTGGCGAGCGCGATCACGATCTCGGCGGTCAGGAAGATCCGGACCGCGTAGATCGGCAGGTTGGTGCGCAGATGTCGCCAGAGGGTGAGGTACATCGCCCTGAAATAGGAGCTGGGACCCGCGCGGGCAATCGCCATGGCTTTGCGCGGGTGGCAATGGTGCCCCATATAGACGGGATGGCCGCACATACCGACAGCCGGGTTCGCCTGGCCTCGTACAACATCCGAAAATGCGTCGGCACCGACCGGCGGCGGGACCCGGGCCGGGTCCTGTCGGTCCTGGCCGGCCTGGAGGCCGATGTGGTGGCCCTGCAGGAGGCGGACCTGCGCCTCGGACAGAGGCACGCGGCGCTGGATGCCGAGGAGATCGCGGAGGTCACCGGCCTCGTGCCCGTCGCCATGGACCACAGCGCGGTCAGCCTCGGCTGGCATGGGAATGCCGTCCTCGTGGCCGAGGGCATCGAGGTGGAGGCGGTGAAGGCCCTGCCCCTGCCGGGCCTCGAGCCGCGCGGCGCCTTGCAGGTGGACCTGTCCCGCGACGGGCAGGCCCTGCGGCTCGTCGCGGTGCACCTCGGCCTCCGCCGCCGTGACCGGGCGCGCCAGATCGCCGCGATCCTGAGGGCGCTGGACGCCCTGCCGCCCCGGCCCACGGTCATCGCCGGGGATTACAACGAGTGGTCGCCGCGCAAGGGACTGGCCGGGCTGGAGGAGACGTTCACCGTCCATGCCCCCGGCGCGACCTTCCATGCCCGGATACCCGTCGCCCCGCTGGACCGGATCGCGCTGAGCGACAGCCTGCGCCTGCACGAGGCCGGGGTGGTGGAGACCGAGCTCACGCGCCGCGCCAGCGATCACCTGCCGATCTGGGCGGAAATCGTGCCGGCCTGAGCGGTCAGAAGACCGCGTGCGCGCCAAGATCCACCGTCGCCGCCGTCGCCGCGAGGCGTGCGTAGAAGTCCGGCAGGGTCTCGGTCCCGGTCTCGGGGGTGGCATCTGCGTCGTAGACTCCGGAGGCGGGGTCCCAGACCAGCATCGAATGGGTCGCATAGTAGCGGCCGATGCGGGCCAGTTCGGCCTTGGTGGCGGCGCGGCGGTTCACCGTGCCGGCGAGGGAGAGACCGCCGACGATTCCGTCCATCAGGCGAAGGGGAACATGCCGGAACCTCGGCGCCAGTCCCAGCGCGGCAAACAGCGCCTCGCCCTGGTCCCGCGGCGTCAGGGCCGGGCCCGGGCCGCCGATGGGCAGGGTGCGGTTCTGAAGGCTGCGGTCCGTCAGGCAGCGGACGAGGTAGGCGGCGAGGTCGCCGTCGCTGATCGGCTTGCAGGCGGTCAGCCGGCCGTCGCCGAACAGCAGGAAGGGCCTGCCCTCCCGCAGGCGGCGGACCTGCCCCGAGAGCGACCTGAAGAAGGCGGTGGGCCGGACGATGGCATGGGTCAGCGAACTCTCGCGCAGGCGCGCCTCCATCGCCAGCTTGGCCCGCTGAAAGGCCAGCTCGGGCTGCTGGACGCAGAGGGCCGAGAGCAGGACGAAGGTGC
>JAMWZF010000248.1 GCA_024304875.1 Paracoccaceae bacterium | reverse complement strand
GAGAGTCTTCGCCGGGCCCACCCGGACGCCCTCCTCATCCTCGCGATCCGGCACCCCAATCGGGCGGAAACCGTGTCGGCCCTGATCGACGCGCCCTTCGCCCGGCGCAGCACGGGCGGCCTCCCCGAGGCGGGCGACGCGGTCTACCTCGCCGACACCTTGGGCGAGATGGGCCTCTGGTTCGACCTCTGCCCCTGCGTGCTGATGGGCGGCTCGCTGATCCCCGGCATCGGCGGCCACAACCCGATGGAGCCGGCCCAATTCGGCTGCGCCATCCTGACGGGCCCGTACATGGAGAACGCCGAAGGCCTTTACGCGGCCCTCGCCCGTGACGGGACCGCGACCATCATCGACCCTGTGCCAGAGGCGATCGCAGCCGCCGTCGCGGCCCGGCTCCACGCGGCCCGCAGGGTCTCAGAGGCCGCGCGGCCCGATCGCGGCGCCGTCCGCGCCCTCGCGCAGCGCCTCGCCGCTCTTGCGCAGCTCGGCTGACAGGACCTCGGCCAGCACGTCGTAGACGATACGGATGCGTTTCGAGGTATGCACCTCGCGGTGGGTGACCAGCCAGGTCGGGAACGTGACGGGACCGAGCTGGGGAAAGACCCGCTCCACCCCCGGCGTCCGGTCGCCCACGCAGGCCATCATCAGCCCGACACCGAGGCCCTGCCGGATCAGCGACCAGGTGACGGCCGGTGTCTGCGAGCCGACCGAGAAGTTGCGCGCCGTGACGGGGATGCCGAAGGCGGCGTATTGCGGCATCAGTTCCTCGTAGGACCCGAAGCCGAAGTGAACGAACTGCGCGACCTCGCCCAGCGCCTGCGGCGTCTCGGGGCGTCCGATCGCATCGAGGTAGTCGCTGGCCGCGTAGATGTAGGCCTCGGTCTCGCCGAAACTCTGCCCCACCAGCTCGGGCTCGGAGGGGCGGACATGCCGGACCGAGATGTCCGCCTCGCGCCGGCGCAGGTCCTGCACCGCGTTGGTGGCGAGGATGTCGACGTCGATACCCGGCGCGACCTCGCGCAGGCGGCGGAAGGCCGCGGGCAGGATGTAGATCGCCATGACATCGGTGGCGGTGACGGTCACCCGCCCTTCGACCGCCTGCGCCCGTCCGCTTGCGGTCAGCATCACCCTCTCGGCCCCCTCTGCCATCGCGCGCACGTGCTCCAGCAGGTCGAGACCGGTCGGCGTGAGTTCCAGCGAATTGCCGATCCGCTCGAACAGGGTCACGCCGAGGTCCACCTCGAGCGCGGCCACCTGCCGGCTGAGGGTCGGCTGGGTCAGGCGCAGCGCCCGCGCCCCGCCCGAAAACGACCCCGCCTCGGCCGTGGCGAGGAAGGCGCGCGCCTGTGTCCAGTCGAATCCTCTCCGCTTCAACATTTTCGCATGACCTCACTGCATCATTCGCCGTTTGCCGATTAATTATCGTATGGCATAGCCTACGGCACAAGCCAGGAGAGACCCGATGACCGCCGCAAGCCCCGCCATGACCCAGACCGATGCCAGCTTCTGGAACGCCATCGCCGAGAAATACTCCCGCGACAGGATCGCCGACATGGACAGCTACGAGGCGACGCTGGCGCGGGTCCGCGCGCATCTGAAACCCGGCGATCGGGTCCTGGAACTGGGCTGCGGCACCGGCTCCACGGCGCTCAGGCTGGCAGACGCAGTGACGCACTACACCGGCACCGACATCGCCTCCGAGATGATCCGCATTGCCCGCGGCAAGGCCGGCGGGATCGGCAACCTCACCTTCGAGACCGGCGTAGCCGAGGACGATGCCCTTGCCGCACCCGCCAGCCTCGACGCGGTCCTGTCGTTCAACCACCTGCACCTGGTGGAGGACCCGCGTGCGACGATCCGTGCCGGGGCAGCGATGCTGAAGCCGGGCGGCCTCTTCATGTCCAAGACGGTCTGCATGCAAAGCAGCCTCAAGATGCGGATGTTGAAGCCGCTGATCGGGGTGATGAAGGCGCTCGGCAAGGCGCCCGGGACGGTTCGGTTCTTCACGACCGAGCAGTATGACGCGATGTTCCGCGAGGCGGGGTTCGAGCTGATCGAAACCGGCTTCTACGCCTTCCCGCGCCGGTTCGTGGTGGCCCGCAAGCTCTGAGCCGCCCCTTGTCCGGCTGCCGCCCCGCCGCTAGGTGGGGATGAGGGCCGGAAAGGGGACGCCAGATGGAACGTGTCGAAATTGCCGAAGGCGTCAGCCTCAGCCGCCTGGTCTACGGTCTCTGGCGCCTTGGAGACGATGCCGACACCTCGCCCGGGCACATCCGGGCGAAGTTCGAGGCCTGCCTCGACCAGGGGATCACCACCCTCGACACCGCGGCCGTCTACGGCGGCTTCACGACCGAAGAGCTGATGGGCACGGCCTTGACGCCCCAGATGCGCTCGAAGTTCGAAATCGTCACGAAATGCGACATCGTGGTGCCCACCGGGCGCTACAAGGACGCAAAAGTGAAACACTACGACACCAGCCGGGACCATATCGTGTCGTCCCTCGACCACTCCCTCCGGCTGATGGGCGTCGATCACGTCGATCTTTTCCTGATCCACCGCCCCGACCCGTTCATGGACCATCAGGAGACCGGCGCCGCGCTGGACGAGGTGGTCCGCGCCGGGAAGGTGCGCGCCGTGGGCGTGTCGAACTTCCGGCCATGGGACTGGGACCTTCTGCAATCGGCGATGACCACGCCGCTGGTCACCAACCAGATCGAACTCAGCCTCGCTGCAAGCGACGCCCTGACCAACGGCGATGTCGCCTTCCACCAGCGGCAGGGGCATCCGATCATGGCGTGGTCGCCCCTTGGCGGCGGGAGCCTGATGACGGGGACCGGCCCGGTCCAGACGACGCTGGACCAGGTCGCCGAGGCGCAGGGCGTCGACCGCGCCGCCGTCGCCACCGCCTGGCTGCTGGCCCATCCCGCCCGTATCCTGCCGATTCTCGGCACGAACTCCCTCCCGCGCATCGCGGCCTTGTCCGACGCGCTCAAGGTCGAGATGGACCGTGAAACCTGGTTCCGGCTCTACAGCGCCGGCCTCGGCCGCGAGGTCGCCTGATGGACCCCTTCGATCCGGCAGAGGACCCGCGCGGGTTCCGTCGCGCGCTTGGCGCCTTTGCGACCGGCGTGACCGTGGTGACTGCCGACAGCCCCGAAGGGCCGGTCGGGATCACGGCGAATTCCTTCGCCAGCGTCAGCCTCGACCCGCCCCTGGTGCTCTGGATGCCGGCGCGGGACTCGGCGCGTTTCGCCCTGTTCGAGAGATCCGAGAAGTTTGCGATCCATGTGCTGCACCGCGACCAGCGAGAGGTCTGCGATGCCTTCACACGCGACAGGGCCGCCTTCGACGGGCTTGACTGGGCGCCGGACGACGATGGCGTGCCCCGGATCGCCGGCTGCCTTGCCCGCTTCGAATGCCGCCACCATGCGACGCACGAGGGCGGCGATCACCTCATCATCGTCGGCCGTGTCGTCCGTGCCGCCGCGCGCGAGGGTCTGCCCCTTCTGTTCCAGGGGGGACGGTTTGTCAGCCTGCACGGATGACGCCCCCGAAACGAACCGGTGCTGCCACGGCAGTGCCCGCTTTCGGTGCCACGCCATAGGCTGTCACCCGAAAAGGTCCCGCCCATGCGCCTGTTCATCCTTGCTCTTGTCCTGACAAGCATCGGTACCCTGGCCGGCGCCCAAGAGCTCCGCTCCGCCTTCTACGCATTGCCCAGGGCGGACCGGATCGTGCTGCAGGAGCGACTGGCCGAAGCCGGCCTGTATTCCGGGGTGATCGACGGTCTTTACGGGCCGGGGACCGCCGCGGCCTTGCAGACCGCGCAGGACAGCCTGGCCTGGCCGGGATACCGCGCCACGGCGGAAGCCGCGGGCGTCGCCTCGCCGTTCCGGGCGCTCTGGTCGTTCATCTCCGATCCCGATATGACGGCAGGACTTGCGATACGTCGCTAGGACCGCTGCGCGGGATCCTTCAACTCCGTTCCGATCCCCGCGCAGACGAGCAGGGCCTTGGCAGGGTCGCCCTCGCGCACTGCAGCGGCGATCTTGGCAGAATTCTCCTTCATCGAGATGGACTGACCCGGTCCGCCCTGCAGGATGTCGGATGCCCGCCAGCGCAGCAGTCGCCAATGGGCACCGGTCATCGCGTCACGGATGATCGGGTCCTCGACCAGCTGCCCCATCGCCTCGACCAGTTCGCCCGAGATGTCGACATAGTCCTCGGCCTCGAGCCCCCGATCCGGTGCCATTTCGACAGTGGACAGATGACCCAGCACCTCGCCCTGCACCGCGCGGCTGAGGCGCTGGCCTTCGCTGCAAGCCGCCGCGGCGCGGGTCAGTTCGATGTAGGCGGTGAAATCCTTCTCCCGACGAATGCCGTCCAGCGGTGGGGCGATGGTCCCGACGCCGGCCCGAGTCTCGACCAGGCGCTGAGCCGCCAGCATCTGGAGCACTTCACGGACGGGAGTGCGGGAAAAGCCGAACTCGGTCGCCAGGTTGCCCTCGTGAAACACCAGAGGCTCCGGCGAGATATGTAGGCATATTCTCTTGCGCAATTCGCGCATCATCCGAGTTTGAGGCATGGGCACTCTGCGCTGTTCGACCGATTTGGCCTGTGTTACGATATGTCTGTATACAGGTCGATTTCAAGACTTACCGACTCACCTTTGGGAAGCGTAGCGTCATGTCATTCTCGCAGCCAGTCCGGCCTGTGATCGCGCTGGGTGTCCGCCTGCTGCGCGTCAGCCGGACCGGGCCCCGATCCGCGGAGGTCATCGCCGAGGTCCGCTACCGCGAGCACAGCCGCGGCCCCGTCCTCGAGAGAGGCCTGCTCGTGCCGGTCCATCTCCCTGCGAACCGCCCGACCACCGACCTGCGCCGCATCACGCTGGAA
>JAMWZF010000247.1 GCA_024304875.1 Paracoccaceae bacterium | reverse complement strand
CTTCGCTCATGTCGGTCTCGACCCCGGCCTCGGCCAGCGCCGACGCCAGCGCGCCGCCGACCAGCGCGTTGTAGCGCGAGGTCTTGACGATGGAGGCCTCGGCCTCTTCCACCGCCTGGGTCGTCAGCGGCACGCTGAGCGAGACGTAGGTCTGGGTGAAGGCCGGCGCGCCGTTGCGGAGGATGGCGATCAGCAGGGCGACGAGGAAGAACAGGCCGATGCCGATGGCGATCATGCCGTAGGCCTTGAACCGGGCCTCGGCGGCGTTGCGCTTCTTCGTCCGCGCGTCCAGCTCGAGGATCGAGGTCTTGGGCGCGGCGCGGCCGGGCCGGTTGGCGTCGGTTGCGTCGGTCATTCGTACTGCTCCCGGTATCTGCGGACGATCCACAGGGCGAAGACGTTGAGGCCGAGGGTCACGACGAAGAGCGTCATGCCGAGGCCGAAGGCGACCAGCGCCTCGGGCGAGGTGAAGTCGGCGTCGCCGGTCAGCTGCGAGACGATCTTGGCGGTCACCGTCGTCATCGCCTCGAAGGGGTTGAGCGACAGCTGCGCCGCGGCCCCTGCCCCGAGGACCACGATCATCGTCTCGCCGATGGCGCGGGAGGCGGCCAGCAGGATCGCCCCCACGATCCCCGGCAGCGCGGCGGGCAGGATGACCTGGCGCACTGTCTCGGAATGGGTGGCGCCGAGGCCGAGGGAGCCGTCCCGCATCGCCTGGGGCACCGCGTTGATGATGTCATCGGAGAGGGACGACACGAAGGGGATCAGCATGATGCCCATGACCAGCCCCGCGGTCATCACCGAGGTGCCGCCCCGCATCCAGCCGACACCGAGCAGCCCGCCCTCTCCGAACAGGTCGACCAGCAGGGGGCCGACGGTCAGAAGGGCGAAGAGGCCGTAGACGATGGTCGGGATGCCGGCCAGCACCTCGAGCATCGGTTTGGCGATCCCGCGCACCGTGGGGCTGGCGTATTCGCTGAGGTAGATCGCCGAGAAGAGCCCGATCGGCACCGCCACCAGCAGCGCGACGAGCGAGATGTAGAAGGTGCCCCAGAGCAGCGGCAGCATCCCCAGCTCGGACCCGCCGCCCCGGCCGGTGAAGGAGGGCGACCAGGTGGTCCCGAAGAAGAACTCCGCCGGCGGGTAGAGGCGCAGGAACTCGATGGTGTTGAAGATCAGCGACAGGACGATGCCGAGGGTGGTGGCGATGGCGAGGCAGGCCGCGAAGATGAGCAGGGTCAGGATGCCCCGTTCCACCGTGTTGCGGGCGCGGAAATCCTTGTTGGTGATGGCGAGGGCCAGGGCCGTGCCGCCGAGCGAGATCGCCAGGGTCACGATGGTCTTCCACAGCGTCGCGGTGCCGGCGAGCGCGCGGTAGCGCTGCGCGGCCTCGAGCGTGGAGGCCGAGACGTCGGAGCCGAGGGCGACGCCGATGTCGCCCAGCATGGCGCGGATGTCGTCGGTGCCGGTGTCGAGGGTGCGGGCGGTCTCCTCGGTCATCGCGCCCATGGCGACGGCCTGGTCCAGCCCGTCCGCCACCCGGCGCACGTCGGCCATCAGGAGCCCTCGGGTGGCGGCGTTCTCGACGGCCTCCGGGGGCAGCGAGGCGGACAGGGATCTGTCGATCAGGACCGGCTGCACCAGGGACCAGACCGCGAAGACGAGCAGCGCGCCGACCAGGCCGGCCAGCGCGGCGTTTGCGCCGTAGTAGGAGGGCAAGGAGTGAAGCTGGCGATGATCGCCGCCGGCCGAGGCCAGGGCGCGCCGGCGGCCGAGGACGTAGCCGGCGACGGCGACGGCGAGAACGATGAGAATGGTCCAGATACCGGGCATCGGCACTCCTGCGGGCGTCAGATCGGGAACGGCCGGGGTTTCAGCGGGGACGCGGCCGCGCGCGGCGGCGCCATGCCCCGGGAGGGGCGGGAAGGCAACCCGGTGTGGCCGCCTTCCCGCAGGATCTTACATCTCGGAGAGCGTGGTCTCGTTCTCGACGGTGGCCTGGACTTCGTCCATCTCGCCTTCCGGCAGCGGCACGAGGCCGTAGTTGGACAGCGGGCCGCCGGGGCCGGCGATCTCGTCCGCCATGAAGAACTGGGCGTATTCCTTGACGCCGGGGATCACGCCGATGTGGGCCGCCTTGACGTAGAAGAACAGCGGACGGGACACCGGGTACTCGCCCGAGGCGATGGTCTCGGTCGAGGGCGCGACGCCGCCCATGGTGGCGACCTTCAGGCTGTCGGTGTTGTTCTCGTAGAACGACAGGCCGAAGACGCCGACGCCGTTGGGGTTCGACGAGATGCGGGCGAGGGTCTCGGTGTAGTCGCCGTCGATGTCGACCGAGGCGCCGTCGGCGCGCACGTCGATGCAGGCGCCCTCGGCGTCATCCTCGGACATGCCCATGTCGAGCATGGCCTGCAGGGCGCCGGATTCCTCGCAGCCGACCAGCAGGACGTTCTCTTCGAAGACTTCGCGGGTGCCGTGGCGGGTGCCGGGGATGAAGGTCAGGATCTCGACGTCGGGCAGGTTGCCCTCGCCGACTTCGGCCCAGGAGGTGTTGGGGTTGTCGACCATCTCGCCGTCGACGGGCAGCTGGGCGGCCAGGGCCTCGTACCATTCGACCTGGTTGAAGGCGGTGAACTCGGGGCCGTCGATCTGGGAGGCGAAGACGATGCCGTCGTAGCCGAAGCGCACTTCGATGATGTCGGTCACGCCGTTGGCGGCGCAGGTCTCGATCTCGCTGTCGCGGATCGCGCGGGAGGCGTTGGCCACGTCGATGGTGTTCTCGCCGACGCCTTCACAGAAGCGGGCCAGGCCGGCGGAGGAGCCGCCGCCCTCGACGACCGGCGTCGGGAAGTCGGTGTTCTCGCCGAAGGCCTCGGCGACGATCGAGGCGTAGGGCAGAACGGTCGAGGAGCCGGAGACCTGCACGTTGGTGCGGGACTGCGCCACGGCCGCGGAGGCGGAGACGGCAGCGATCGCCAGGGTGGAGGCGGTCAGTTTCGCGAAAGACATGGGAACTCCTGTTTTCTGTCTGTCGACGGTCTCGGGCAGCGCCGAAACTCACCGCGATCGCTAGGCATCGCGCGCCACGCTTTTGTGACAGTCATGTAAAGGTTTTATGACAGGCGCAGGGGAAGCTGGGGATAACCGCCAATTTTTCATGAACGCCGGGAGTGACGTCAGGTCAGGGGCAGGATTACGGTAAACGTGGCCCCCTGCCCCAGCTCGCTGTCGACCCGGAATCGGCCGCGGTGGCGATTCACGATGTGCTTGACGATGGCGAGGCCGAGGCCGGTGCCGCCCACCTCGCGGGACCGGTGCGAATCGACGCGGTAGAACCGCTCGGTCAGCCGGGCGATGTGATGCGGCGCGATTCCCTCGCCCCAGTCGCGGACCGACAGGCGCACGCCGGTCGTCCGCAGGCTCGGCTCGGCGGCGGGGGCGCCAAGGCGGATCTCGACCTGCTTGCCCACCGCGCCGTATTTCACCGCGTTCTCAACGAGGTTGCGCAGCACCTGGCGCAGCTGCTCGGCATCGCCCGGCACCTCGACCGGCTCGTCCGGCAGGTGCAGCTGAAGCGCCACCCCCTGAGCCTCCGCAACGGGCAGAACGAGGTCGAGCGTGCTCTCCACCAGCGCGCGCAGGTCCACCGGCGCCATCGGGCGGACCCTCTCGTCCTGCTCCACCCGGGACAGCGACAGAAGGTCCTCCACCAGCCGGGCCATGCGCCCCGCCTCGCCCTCCATGATGGTGAGGAACCGCTCCCGCGCGGCGGCATCGTCGCGGGCCGGGCCCTTCAGCGTCTCGACGAAACCGAGGAGCGCGGTCAGCGGGGTGCGCAATTCGTGGCTGACGTTCGCCACGAAGTCCCGCCGCATCTGGCCGGCCTCCTCCACCGCGGTGATATCCTCGAAACTCAGGACGACGCCCTGCCCCGCCGGCAGCGCCAGCGGCGCCGCGGTGGTCCGCCAGGTCGTGTCGCGGGTGCCTTCGGTGCCGAGGAACCGCGCGGTGCGGGTGCGCCCGTCCGCCAGAGTGTCCTCGATCGCGTCCAGTACCGCAGGCTGGCGAAGCACGGTGATGTAATGGCGGCCTGCCCCGTCTGCCGCGAACAGGCGCTCGGCCAGCGGGTTGAGGCCCACGATCCGTTCGTCCGGTCCGATCACGATGACCGGCAGGGGCAGCCCCGCAACGAGCGAGGCAAGGGGCGTCGTATCGGTGGTGCGGGCGTTCATCGCGGCGTCGTTCTACCTCGTCCCGCGCGGCGGGCCAGCGTTTTCGGGCATGGACGCCACGATTCGCGCACCATGTTTTCCGGCCGCATGGCCAAACGGGTCCGGCGTCGTTACCCTTTCTTCGGAAAGGCCGGCAATCGCTGGTCGAGGCTCACACATGCCGTTAAAACTGGTTCAAGCCAAAAACGATGGCACTTTGAGAGGAAGGGTCGTGACCGAGACCCCCGTGGCCAGAGGCAACGGGTCCCCGGTGATGCTCGTGATCGGGGATATTGGCAGGTGGGTGGCCAGGGGGCGCGCGTTGCCGCTCATCGAGAACTGCTACTTCGCCGCGCCCTGGGAAATTTCACCCGAACTGCTCAGGAAGGTGCGGCCGGACATCGTCCTGTCCGGTCTGACCGACGGGCTCGTGGACGCGGTCGAGATCGCGCAGTCCCTCGACGACACGGGATTTGCGGGCCCCTACCGCGCCATCGCGGTGTCCCTGCCCAACCCGGACGCGGTCCGGTGCGAGGTGCGCGCGGCCGCGCCGGGCCTTGATTTCGACATCTACATCCTGGCGGACTAGGTCCCGGACCTGCGCACGGCGGCGGTCAGTTCCGCCGCGACGAGACCCGGCTCCTCGACCCCGACCGAGAGGCGGAAGAACCCCTCGGATATGCCCATGGCCGCCCGCGCCTCCGGCGTCAGCGCCCGGTGGGAGGACCTGTCTCTTAT
>JAMWZF010000246.1 GCA_024304875.1 Paracoccaceae bacterium | reverse complement strand
CGCCGAAGAGCATGTAGGCCCCGAAGCCGACGAAGGCCTGCTGGCCGACGCTGACCAGCCCGCCGTAACCGGCGAGCAGGTTCCACAGCTGCGCCAGCGTCAGCATCGTCAGGATGAAGAACATGTCCTGGATCAGCGAGCGCGAGGCGAAGAGCGGCAAGGCGGCTGCCACGGCCAGGAGGGCCAGCGCGGCGACGGCGGCGATCTGCGAGGCGCGGGTGCGCGTGGTGACGGTGTAGCGTGCCATCAGTCGAAGGCCCTCGGGAACAGGCCGCGCGGGCGGATCAGCAGGACGACGAGGAAGGCGATGTGCCCCGCGAGGATCTGCCATTCGGGGTTGATCTGCGCCCCCCCGGTCTGCGCCACCCCGATGATGATGCCCCCCGCCAGCGTCCCCCAGAGCGACCCCAGGCCGCCGATGATGACCGCCTCGAAGGCGTAGATCAGCCGGGCGGGCCCGGTGGTGGGGTCGAAGTTGGCGCGGGTGCCGAGGTAGAGCGCGGCGATGGTGACAACGACCATGGCGATGCCGGTGGCCTGGGCGAAGACCGAGGACGGTTTGACGCCCATGAGGCTCGCCGTGACCGGATCGTCCGAGGTCGCCCGGAAGGCCCGGCCGAGGGAGGTGCGGTAGAAGATAAACTGGAGGACCAGCGTCACGCCGATGGCCGAGAGGAACGTGAGCAGCGGCATGACCCCGACCGAGATCGGGCCGATGGGGAGCGAGGCGGTTTCCAGCCAGCCCGCCGGGATGCGGCGGCTGTCGGCGGAGAAGCCTTCGAGCAGGGCGTTCTGGAGCACGACCGACAGCCCGAAGGTCACCAGCAGCGGCGGCAGGATGTCCGTGCCCAGCACCCGGTTCAGCACCACCCGTTGAAGCGCCCAGCCGAGGGCGAACATGATCGGCAGGGCGATCAGCGCGGCAAGGAAGGGGCCGAGGCCGAGGAGCGTCACGATCATCAGGATCAGGTAGGCGGCAAGGACGATGAGGTCGCCGTGGGCGAGGTTCACCAGCCGCATGATCCCGAAGACGAGGCTGAGGCCGAGGGCGAAGAGCGCGTAGAGCCCGCCGAGCAGCACCCCCTGGAGAACGGTATCGACCCAGATCATGCCGCCGCCCCGAAGTAGGCGTCGTGGATGGCTTCGCGGGACAGCTCGTCCGGGCGGCCGGAGAGCGTCACGCGCCCTTCCATCATGCAGTGCACCCGGTCGGCCACCTTCATCGCCTGCCCGATGTCCTGCTCGACCACGACGATCGAGGCCCCCGTCTCGCGGATGCGGGGGAAGGCGGCGTAGATATCCTTGATGACCACGGGGGCGAGGCCGAGGCTGATCTCGTCGCAGAGCAGGACCCGGGGGTTCGACATCAGCGCCCGCCCGATCGAAACCATCTGCTGCTGCCCGCCCGACAGCGCCGTGCCGGGCTGGTGGCGGCGCTCCTTCAGGATCGGGAACAGCTCGTACACGGTCTCCAGCCGCCAAGGGCCGTCGACCTTGCGGCGGTGGGCGCCCATGAGCAGGTTCTCCTCGACCGAGAGAGAGGGAAACAGCTTGCGCCCCTCGGGGACCATCGCGATGCCGGCTGCCATGATGTCGTCGGGGGCCATCGCCCCAATGTTCTCGCCGTCGAACCGCACCATGTCCGGCTTCTGCGCGATCACCCCGGCGATGGAGCGCATCAGCGTCGTCTTGCCCGCGCCATTGGCGCCGATCACGGCCATGGTCTCGCCCTCGGCGAGGTCGAGGTCGACGCCGAAGAGCGCCTGGAAGTCGCCGTAGAAGGCCGTGAGGCCCCGTGTCTCGAGCAGAGCCATCAGACCTCGATCCCCAGGTAGATCTCGCGCACTTCCCGCGAGGCCATGATCTCGGCCGGATCGCCGATGCCGATGACCTTGCCGAAGTCGAGGACGAGAAGGCGCTCGACCACGCTGGTCAGGGCGTGCAGGACGTGTTCGATCCAGACGATGGTGACGCCCTCGCCGTGGATCGCCTTGATAGTGTCCACGAGGGCGACGCATTCGCCCTCGGTCAGCCCGCCGGCGATCTCGTCCAGCAGCAGCAGCTTGGGCCGGGTCGCCATGGCGCGGGCGAGTTCGAGACGCTTGCGTTGCAGGAGGGTCAGCCCGCCGGCGGGGCTGTTGGCGACCTTGATGAGTTCGGTGCGCTCCAGCACCTCGGCGCAGTCTTCCTCGACCGCGCCCTCGGGCAGGCCCCGGCCGTGGGTGGCGGAGACGAGGAGGTTCTCGAAGACTGTCAGCCGGTCGAAGGGCTGGGGGATCTGGAAGGACCGCCCGATGCCGGAGAGGCACCGCTGCATGGGGGGTACGCGGGTCACGTCGCGCCCGTCGTACTCGACCCGGCCAGAGTCCGGCGACAGGGTCCCGGTGATGAGGTTGAACAGGGTGGACTTGCCGGCCCCGTTCGGCCCGATGATCCCCAGCGCCTCACCCTCGGGCACGTCAAAGCTCACGTCGTCGGTCACCGTGAGGGCGCCGAAGCGTTTCGAGACGTTGTGGAGCGACACGATGGTGGACATGGGGCCTCGTTCGGGGGCCGCCCGGAGGAGTGTCCGGGCGGCGCGAAAGTCCGGTTACGACAGCGGCTGCATCTCGCCCTGGGTCGGGATGTCGGGTGCGGTGGTGTTGTCGACGGTGACGAGGGTGAAGGTCCCGTCATCGTTGCGCCGCCACTGGCCGCCGACCAGCGGCGTCTTGCAGACGTTCTGCGCCGCGAAGTCGGGCACGCCCTCGCCGTTCCAGGCCACCCGTCCGACGATGGTGTCGAGTTCCGTGGACGCGATCGCCTCGGCCATCGCGTCGGGGTCGGTCGGATCCTCGGTCCTCTTGATGACATCCGCCGCGGTCTCGAACAGCGAGTGGATGAAGCCGATGGGCTGGGTCCAGGGACGGCCCGTCGCCTCGGTGAAGGCATCCGCCAGTTCCTGGCAGCCCTGGCCGGTCAGGGACGAGGTGAAGGGGTGGTTGGCGGACCACCAGACCTCGGAGCTGAGGTTGTGCCCGGCCTCGCCCAGGGTCTCGACCGACTGCGGGAAGAGGATCGCCTTGGCGACGGTGATCGCCTTGGGATTGAAGCCCTGCTGGCTGGCCTGGTTGCGGAAGGTGGTGAAGTCGGGCGGGATCACCACCCCGGTGACGATGTCGGCGTTCGCCGCCTTGAAGGCATTGATCTGGGCGGTGAAATCGTCGGTCAGGTTCTGGTAGCGGCCGGGGTCCACCGTCTCGTACCCCGCGGCGGCGAAGCCGGGGGCCACGCCGGTGTTCGGATCGCCCCAGGCGTTGCCGTCGGCGTCGTTCGGGAAGAGGCCCGCGACGACCTTGTTGGTGTCGAGCTGGTTCCACATGTTGGTGAAGACGGCGATCACGTCCTCCAGCCCCCAGAAGTAGTGGAAGGCGTAGTCGAAGGGCCGCCAGCTGCCGGGGTCGCCGGGGTTGCCCTGCTGGCCGATGAACCAGGGCTGCCAGGGCGCCATGGTCGAGATCGTGGGGATGCCCTCGCTCTCGGCCACGGTGGTCACCGGGTTCGTCGTCTCGGGGGTGGAGGCCACCAGCATCAGGTGGATCTCGTCGTCGATGATGAGCTCCTGCGCCACGTCCGCCGCCCGGTTCGGGTTCGACTGGCTGTCCTTGACGATGACCTCGACGTTCAGGCCCTGCTCGGCGGCGATCTGGGTGAAGGCCTCGATGGTGAAGGCGTCGGCCTCGGCGAAGCCGGCCAGCGGGCCGGTCTGCGGGCTGACGTAGCCGATGCGCACGGTGGTGCCCTGCGCAAGGGCAGGCATGGCGAGGCCGCTGGCGGACGTGACGAGCCCGGTGGCGGCGGCGGATTTCAGCAGGCGTCTTCTGGTAAGCATCGTTGGGTCTCCTCCCCTATTGATGGTCTCAGGCCGCGGGCCGTGTGCCCTCCCACGCGGCCTGCAGCAGGTCCCGGATGTCCCCTTTGTCGAAGGGCCGGGGGTTCTCATAACTGTTCTTCAGCGCGATCTCGGCGGCGCGGTCGAGGTCGGCCTCGGTCAGGCCGAGGTCGGCGAGTTTCAGCGGCGCGCCAGAGGCTTTCGCGAGGTCCCAAAGGCCGCCACCGACGGAGCCGCCGAAGATGTCCTTCACCTCGTCCAGCTTGTCCGTGCCGCCCGCATTGAAGCCGGCGGCATGCGGCAGAAGGATCGCGTGGGTGTCGGCGTGGGGTATGTCGAAGGACCCGCCGACGACGTGGGCCAGCTTGTGATGCAGCGACATGGCGACGTAGCCGAGCGCGGTGGAACAGAGCCAGGCGCCGTAGAGCAGCCGGGCCCGCAGGTCCGCGTCGCGGGGGGCCTCGGCGAGTTTCGGCAGGCTGTCCCGGATGGCGCGGAGAGCCTCAACGGACATGAGCGAGGTGACCGGGTTCGCGTCGGGGGCGTAGAGCGCCTCGATCGCGTGGGCGGCGGCGTTGAGGCCGGACTTGACCGACATGTCCACCGGCAGGCCGAGGGTCAGGTCGACGTCGTAGATCACCGTCTCGGGCCGGATCGAAGGATCGCGGCGGGTGGTCTTCTCGCCCTCCTTCGTCTCGCCGAGGATGTCGGTCATTTCCGACCCCGCATAGGTCGTCGGGATGGCGACGTGGTCGCAGCCGGTGCGGGTCGCGATGGCCTTGCCGAGGCCGATGGTGGAGCCGCCGCCGAGGGAGACGACGCAATCGGCGCCGGCGTCCTTGTAGGCGGTGAGGGCCTGTTCCGTGACGTCGACCGGCGTGTGCATGGCGGCCTCCGTGAAGGTGCCGGCGGCGGTGTCGCCAAGTTGCTCGGCCAGCGCGGCGCCGTCCTCGGCCTGGTTCGGCGTCGTCAGGACGAGAGCGCGTTTGCCGCCGAGGCGGGCCACCTCCTCGCCCGTCTTGGACAGGGTGCCCTGGCCGAAGACGACGCGGGTTTCGATGCCGGGAAAGACGAAGGGGGTCA
>JAMWZF010000245.1 GCA_024304875.1 Paracoccaceae bacterium | reverse complement strand
GACCCGCGCCGAAAGGCCGCGATCTCCGGCGCAGGCTTAACCCGCACTTAACCAGCATGGGTGTTTGCTGAAGAGGCTCCGGATTCGCCCATGCCCCGACCCGACAGGAGGCTCTCATGGACCCGCTCGAAGACTTCATCATGTCGCGGCCGCCAACCGCACAGCGCCCGCTTCTGGGACTGACGGTGCTGGCGGTCGAGGACAGCCGGTACGCCTGCGAGGCGCTGCGCCTTCTGTGCCTGCGCTCCGGCGCCCGGATCCGACGGGCGGATTGCCTGTCCAACGCCCGGCGGCATCTGCGGACCTACCGGCCCAACGTGCTGATCGTGGACATCGGCCTGCCCGACGGGCGCGGGACCGACCTCATCGCCGAACTGGCGGGCGCCGACATCCGGCCGGAGGTGATCCTCGGCACCTCGGGCGACAGCGGCGCGGCGGATCGGGCGATCGGCGCCGGGGCGGACGGGTTCCTGGACAAGCCGGTGGCCAATCTTGGCACGTTCCAGTCCGTCATCCTCGCCCATCTTCCGAAGGACCGGCAGCCGAGCGGCCCCCGCGCCCTGTCGGCAGAGGAGATCGCACCGGACGAACTGGCCCTGCGGGACGACCTCGTCCATGCTGCCCGGCTTCTGGACGCGGGGCCAGAGGGGGCGGTGGACTATGTCACCCAGTTCCTCGGCGGCGTGGCGCGGTCGATGGAAGACGATGCACTGGATGCGGCGGTGGAGGCGGTCGCCCTCAACCGCTCTCTCGGTGTATCGGCGGCGAGCGAGGTTCAGGCCCTGCGCCGCGCGGTATCGGCCCGGCTGTCAAGCTCCGCGCCGATCTAGGACGGCGCGACGGTCGGACCCTGCAAGACGGAAATCCGAAATGAGGGTTGCCGAAACCGGTTTCGGCGGGAAGTCTTCCTTCAGGGAGGACGAAAATGGGCGCCGAAACCGGTATCGGACTGCGTGAAACGACCCGGACCCGCGTTACCATCGCGGACGTCTCGGACGCGCTGGGCTTGACGAAAAGCACCGTCAGCCGGGCCCTGAACGGCTATCCCGACATCTCCGAATCGACCCGTGCGCGGGTCCGCGCCATGGCCGAGCGGATGGGGTACCGCCCCCTCAGCCACGCTCAGGCCATCAAGACCGGCCGCGCCCGGTCCCTCGGCCTCGTCATCCAGATGGCCGATCATGACGCCCACCGTCCTTTCCTGGCCGAGTTCCTTGCCGGCATCAGCCGCGGCGCCAGCGCCGAGGGCTGGACCCTCACCGTCGCCACCTCGACCTCCGAGGCGGACACGCTCGAAGTGATGCAGAACCTGACGGCGGACCGGAAGGCGGACGGGTTCATCCTGCCCCGGACCGAGGTGCGCGACGCCCGGGTCGCCATGCTCCGCGACCGGCACATCCCCTTCGTCCTCTTCGGCCGCACGGCCGACGCCGAGGGTTGCGCCTGGTACGATATCCTTGGCGAGGAGGCGATGGCGCGGGCGGTGGACCGGCTGCACGGACAGGGGCACCGCCGCATCGGGTTCGTGAACGGCGGGCGGCGGTACTTCTACAGCCTCAAACGGCGCGAGGGCTTCGAAGGCGCCATGACCCGGCTCGGCCTGACCCCTGCCGGCGTGGTCGAGGACGCGGTCACCGCCGAGGCCGGCGCCGAGGCGACCCGGACGCTGCTGGCCCGCAAGGACCCGCCCACCGCCCTCGTCTTCGCCGTCGAGGCCGCCGCCATCGGGGCCTACCGGGCCGCGGCCGAGAGGGGTCTGACCATCGGCCGGGATCTCTCGGTCATCTCCTACGACGGCCTCTCCGAAGGCGCCAAGACCGACCCGCCGCTGACCACCTTCGAAGTGGATTTCGACACCGCCGGCGCCCGCCTGTCCCACCTGCTGATCCGCAGGATCCGGGGCGAGGCGCCGGAAGACTTGCGCGAAACCGTGCCGGCACGGCTGCGCGAGGGGGCCTCGGACGGGCCCCCGCCCCTTGCGATCCAACGATAACCAAACCCCTGGGAGGAAAGATGAAACACAAACGCATGACGACCCTCGGCAGTGCCGCGACGGCCCTGGCCCTGACGGCGCTCTCGGCCTCGGCCGAGAACATCCGCTTCTGGACGACCGAGGAACAGCCCGAGCGGCTGGCCAAGCAGGAAGAGATGGCCGCCGCCTTCGAGGAGCAGACCGGCCACAGCGTCGAGGTGATCCCCGTCACCGAGAGCGACCTCGGCACGCGCGCCACCGCGGCCTTCGCCGCCGGCGACCTGCCGGACGTGATCTACCACCCGCTGCAATACGCCCTGCCCTGGTACGAGGCCGGACTGCTGGACGCCGACGCCGCGACCGAGGTGATCGAGGACCTCGGCGTGGACACCTTCGCCGAGGGCGCCCTGTCGATGGCGACGGTCGAGGACGGCTATGCCAGCGTCCCGGTCGACGGCTGGACCCAGATGATCGTCTACCGCAAGGACCTGTTCGAGGAGAACGGGCTGGAGCCGCCGACCACCTACGCCAACGTGCTGGCGGCGGTCGAGGCGCTGCACAATCCGCCCGAGATGTACGGCTTCGTCGCCGCGACCAAGGTGGACGAGGGGTTCATGAGCCAGGTGCTGGAGCATGTCTTCCTCGCCAACGGTGTCTCGCCCGTCGGGCCGGACGGGTTCCAGACGCTGGACGAGGCGGCGACGACCGAGGTGCTGGAGTTCTACAAGGCCATCGCCGAGGCCTCGCCCCCGGGCGAGCTCTACTGGGACCAGTCCCGCACGCTCTACTTCTCGGGCAACGCGGCCATGATCATCTGGTCGCCCTTCATCCTCGATGAACTGGCCGGCCTGCGCGACGCCGCCCCGCCGACGATCAACGACGATCCTACGTCATCGGAACTGGCCTCGCTGACCGGCATCGTGACCAACTTCGCCGGCCCGTCGAACCCGGACGGCGCGGCCTGGGCCGACATCCGCTACTTCGGCATCACGGCGGACGCCGAAACCGACGCCGCGATGGAGTTCGTCAAGTACTCGATGGACGAGGGCTATACCCAGACCCTGTCGATCGCGCCGGAGGGCAAGTTCCCGATCCGCCGAGGGACCGCGGACGACCCCGAGGCCTTCACCACCGCATGGGCCGAGTTGCCCATGGGCGTGGACCGGCAGGCGCCGATGGGTGACCTCTACGAGGCCTCGATGATCGAGGAGATCGTGGGCGGGCTCGACGTGGCCCAGCGCTGGGGCGTCGAGGACGGGCAGCTGGCGCTGGCCTCCAAGATGGTCAACAGCCAGGTCATCAACCGGATCGTGCGCCAGTACATCGACGGGCAGATCGATGCGCCCGCCGCAGTGGCCGCGATGAACGAAGAACTGGGCGCGATCGAGTAAGCGCCCGGACCCGCCCCGGACCTGGTCCGGGGCCTCCTCCCCACCGGGGCCTGTCGTCACTGGCAGGAGGCCCCGGCTCGGGGGCCGGGGCGCTCTGCCCCGTAGCTGGAGAACACACGCCATGACCGAGGCGACACCTCCCACCGGGACCGGCCCGCTTGGCCGCCGCGAGGCGCGGCTGGCCTGGGGCCTGTTGTTGCCGACCGTGCTGGCGGTGTCCCTGGTGGTGATCCTGCCGCTGATCGCGATCTTCTGGATCTCGGTCAAACCGGTGGGCCTGGCCGACCTGCGCCCCGTGGTGCCCGTCGTCCGCGAGGACGTGCGCGACGCGGGCGAGGCCGAGATGCGGGTGCGCTACCGCGTGCAGAACCGCAGCCAGGACCAGGTGATCGGCGAGGTGGTCGTCCGCGACACCATCCCCGGCGGCGTGACCCTCGGCGCCCTGCCGGAGGCCTGCGTCCTGGAGGGCGTGGACCTGACCTGCCGCCTCGGCGACCTCGAAACCGGGGGCCGGGTCGAGCTGGAGATCCCGATCACGGTGGCGGGCGATCTCGATGCCGCCGAGGAGGCCATCGAGGACACGACCGAGGCCCTTGCCGAGGGCCAGGCCGACAACGTCCTGACCAACCTGACCTTCACCTGGGAGAACTTCGCCCGCGTCTTCGACGGCGACGAGTTCTGGGGGGTCCTCTACGTCACCCTGTTCTACACCATCGTCGGCACCGTCGGCGCGCTGGTCATGGGCCTTTTCGCAGCCCTCCTCCTGAACAAGTCGTTCCGGGGACAAGGCATCCTGCGGGGCCTCTACCTGTTCCCTTACGTCGCGCCCGTGATCGCCGTCGCCTTCGCCTGGATCCTGCTGTTCGATCCCTTCTCGGGCTCGGCCAACGCGCTCCTGATCCAGATGGGCGTGACGGACGAGGCGATCAATTTCTTCGGCCAGCGGCCCCTCGCCCTCATCATGGTCACGGTCTTCGAGATCTGGCGCTATTTCCCGCTGTCCTTCCTCTTCATCCTCGCCCGGATGCAGTCGATCGACAGCGACATGTACGAAGCGGCCGACATGGACGGGGCCTCGCCGTTCCAGCAGTTCTGGTACCTTTCGATGCCGCAACTCCTTGGAATCCTGTCCGTCCTGTTCCTCCTGCGGTTCATCTGGACCTTCAACAAGTTCGACGACATCTTCCTGCTGACGGGGGGCAACGCGGGCACCCGAACCCTGACGGTGAACGTCTACGAACAGGCCTTCGCCGTGTCGAACATCGGCGCGGGAGCGGCCGTCGCGGTGGTGATCTTCTGCTGCCTGCTGCTCTTCGCGGTCTTCTTCTTCAAGTACGTCAGCCGGGAGGAAGGGCTGTGAGCGTCTCGCCTGGAGTCACCGTCGGAGCGGGGGCGCTGCCCCCGCGCCCCCGAGGTATTTATGGCGAAAAGAGGAAGGGGGCGGCGCGATGAACGGCCTGCGGATCGGCTGGGTGACGGCGGCGCTTCTCGGGGCGCTCTGGGCTTACGTGATCGCCATCACGGTTTCCGTCTCAATGAGCTTCGCCACGGGGGAGGCGTTCCGGCCGATCCTTGTCTGGTCCCTGCTCTGGGG
>JAMWZF010000244.1 GCA_024304875.1 Paracoccaceae bacterium | reverse complement strand
ATCGAAGACCGGCCCGTCATCCCCAACGTCGGCGGTCTCCTGGTCGGTGGAGATCCCGGCCCAGGGGTCGGTGCCAGCCTCGGGCTCCGCGGCATCGACCGGGTCCGTCGCGGACGGACCGGCGTCGTCGTCCGCGACGGTGCGCCGGTCCGCCATGCTGACCACGTTGTCCGTGGGCAGCGCGGCCTCGGCCTCCGCCTCGATCAGCTCGGCGTCGTCCTCGCCCAAGGCCGAGGGTCCGAGGGAGGCGACATATTTCACGCCCTTCTCGCGCAGGAGCTTCTGCGCGCCCTTGATCGTCATGCCCTGTTCGTGGAGCAGCGACTTGATCCCGCCAAGCAGGGCCATGTCCTCGGGTCGGTAATAGCGGCGCCCGCCCGCGCGCTTGACCGGTTTGATCTGCGTGAACTTGCTTTCCCAGAACCGCAGGACGTGGGCAGGTGTATCGAGCCATTCCGCGACCTCGGAAATGGTGCGGAACGCGTCGGCGGATTTTTTCATGGGCTGCTCAGCCTCTGCCTAGCCTTTGTTGCCGGCGGCCACCTTGTCCTTCATCAGGTGGCTGGGCCGGAATGTCAGAACCCGTCTGGGGTGGATCGGGACTTCCTCCCCGGTCTTGGGATTGCGCCCGATGCGTGCCGCCTTCTCGCGTACCGAGAAGGTGCCGAAGGACGAGATCTTGACCGTCTCGCCGCGGACGAGCGCGTCGGAGACATGGGACAGGACACTTTCCACCAGCTGGGCGCTGTCGTTCCGCGAAAGGCCGACTTCCTCGTGAACCGCCTCCGCCAGATCCATCCTGGTGAGCGTCTTGTCCGACATGGTCATCCCTCCGCTTTGGTAACCAGTTTTGTCTCCGGGGTTTTTCGGAGTCAATGACAATGGGTTAAAAGCCGCCCTTAACGTGGCGCGCTCGGCGGTTCACCACCGAATGACGACGGCGCCCCAGGCGAGGCCGCCGCCGATGGCCTCGGTCACCACCAGGTCGCCCTGCCTGATCTGGCCCCGGGCCTTGCCGACCGAGAGCGCCAGCGGGATCGAGGCCGCCGAGGTGTTGCCGTGGTCCTGAACCGTCACGACCACCTTGTCCATCGGCATGTCGAGCTTCTTGGCCGTGGCCTGGATGATGCGGATGTTCGCCTGGTGCGGGACGATCCAGTCGACGTCGGCGTGGGTCAGTCCGGCGCGCTCGAGCGCGGTGTCCGCGGTGGCCGAGAGCTTTTCGACCGCGTGGCGGAAGACCTCCTTGCCCTGCATCCGCAGGACCCCGGAGGAGCCGGTCGAGATGCCGCCGTCGACGTAGAGCAGATCGCGGTAACGCCCGTCTGAGTTGAGGTCGGAGGAAAGTATTCCCCTGTCGGTTGATTCGCCGGTTCCTGCCTGGGCCTCCAGCACCAGCGCCCCGGCGCCGTCCCCGAACAGCACGCAGGTGCCCCGGTCGGTCCAGTCCATGATGCGGGAGAAGGTCTCGGCCCCGATGACCAGGACGCGCTGCGCCTGGCCCGAGCGGATCAGGGCATTGGCGTTGCTGAGGGCGTAGACGAAACCGGCGCAGACCGCCTGCACGTCGAAGGCGAAGCCCCGGGTCATGCCGAGGGCCTCCTGAACCATGGTCGCGGCGGAGGGGAAGGTGAGGTCGGCGGTGGAGGTGGCGAGAACGATGGCGTCGAGGTCGTCCGGTCCCAGCCCGGCATCCTCGAGCGCGGCCCGGGCCGCACGGACGGCGAGATCCGAGGTCGTCTGTCCCTCGGCCGCGAAATGGCGTCGCTCGATCCCCGAGCGAGAGCGGATCCAGTCGTCGGAGGTATCGAGGGTCGCCTCGAACTCGGCATTCTCGACCACCCGCTCGGGCAGGTAGTGACCGACCCCGCGGACGACGGCGCGCACGTTTCCGGTGTCTGTCATGAACCTGTCTGCCCGTCTATTCGTCGGCGGTGCCGCCCGATTGGGCAGCGTTTGCACCGGCATCTTGGGGGGCGGCGGCGACGGATGCAACCCGCGCCGCCAGCCGATCGGAAAAGCCGCCCGCGGCCAGATCGGCCGCAAGGTCGAGCGCGGCGCGGATGCCGGTGTCGTCGGCGCTTCCATGGCTCTTGACCACGGTGCCGTTGAGACCGAGGAACACACCGCCGTTGACCCGGCGCGGGTCGATCCGCTTCTTGAGCCGGTTGAGCGAGGTGACGGCCAGGACGGAGGCCAGGCGCGACAGGACCGAATACTTGAAGGCCGCGCGCAAGAGCTCGGAAATCAGCGAGGCGGTGCCCTCGCCGGTCTTGAGCGCGACGTTGCCGGTGAAGCCGTCGGTGACGATAACATCGACCCGGTCCGAAGGAATGTCGCCGCCCTCGACGAAGCCGACGAAATCGAAATCGTTGCCCGGCGCGGCCTTGGCGATCAGCTCGTGCGCCACCTTCAGTTCGGCCCGGCCCTTGTGATCCTCGACCCCGACGTTGAGCAGGCCGATGCGCGGACGCTCGACCCCGAGGCCGTTGCGGGCGTAGGAGGCGCCCATGAGGGCGTAGGTCAGCAGATCGTCCTGGTCGGCGCGGATATCGGCGCCGACGTCCAGCATCACGTTGAAGCCGCGCGGATTGCGCGAGGGCCAGAGACAGGCGATGGCCGGGCGGCCCACGCCCTCGGCCTTGCGCAGGCGCACCATCGAGACCGCCATGAGCGCGCCGGTATTGCCGCAGGAGACGCAGACCTGCGCCTCGCCCTCGCGCACGGCGTCGATGGCGGACCACATCGAGGTGCCCTTGCCGTGGCGCATCACGTGAGAGGGCTTGTCCGTCATCGACACCACTTCGGCGGCGTCGCGAACGGTGACCCGGCCGTCCGGGATCCTGCGCTTGGCGATCAGGCGTTCCAGCTCGGCCCGGGGGCCGTGCAGGATGACCTTGGCCGAGGGCCGGCCGGTCAGGAACTTGGCCAGGCCCGCGACCACCGGGCCGGGGCCCTTGTCGCCGCCCATCGCGTCCAGAGACAACACGACGGCGCGGCCGGGGGCCGAACCGTCGCGGGCAGCGGGGGTTTTGGGCGGTGTGGCCACGGGCCAGACGGCCTTACGCGGCGTCGTCGTCCAGGTCGACCTCGGGCGCCATCGCGACGACTTCACGGTCGTTGTAGCTCCCGCACGAGGGGCAGACGTGGTGCGGACGCTTGAGTTCGCCGCAGGACGGGCACTCGTTCGGGTTCGCGCCGGTCAGGCTATCGTGGGCCCGGCGGTTGTTCCGGCGGGACTTGGAAATCTTGTTCTGAGGGACGGCCATGTCTCAACCTCGGATGTTCGTGTGTCAGGGCCGGGGAGGCCCCGGGGAGTTTCGGTGTCGATCGTGTTCGGATCGTTCGGGGCCGCATAAGGCATGGCGGGCAAGCTGTCGAGGGCCGGGCGAACGGAAGCGCGGAAAATACTGCGAATCCCTCACTTGGCAAGCGGTTTTTCAGCTCGTGTCGCTGTCGTCGCCGGCGAGCCTGTCGCGCAGGCCGGCAAGGCCGGCGAAGGGCCTCGCCTCCTCGTCGGTCATCGGCGACTTGCCGGGCTCGGTCACGGCGACATCCTCGGCCTCGACTCCCTCGGCCCGGGGGTAGGGCGGCAGGGCAAGGGCCAGCGCCTCGAGCGTGACCTGGGCGAGGTCGATCGACTCGGGCAGCGGCTCGATGTCGACGTCGGAGGGAATCTCGACCTCTGCGCCCGGTTCGGGCTCGGGGTCGGGCATGTGGGCGAGGTAGCGCCGCGTCAGCGGCTCGTCGATGCGGGTGGTGACGGGGGCCAGGGTGACGACGCAGGTCTGGATCACCGTGGCGCCGAGCGTCGCCTCGAGGCGCCAGTCGCGCTTGCCCTCGGGCACCAGCCGGCCCTCCAGCCGCAGCTTGCGCACTTCGGGCACCTCCAGCTCGGCGGCCATGGCGGTGCGGGCGGCGGCGTCGGGCGCATAGCTGACCGTCACCTCGGTCTTGTGGGACTGGCCGGACAGGCCAAGGATCTGCGGCGGGACGGGGGAGATGGCGCAACCTCCTTGAATTGGCGCGTCCCCGTGATGTAAGCCAGCGGGAAGGCAGTCAAGCCGGCAATCGCCGGGACGGAAACGACGGACAGGCGCGATGGGCGGGCGAAGCGGACATCACCTCAGACGGCGAGGCCTCGCAGCGGTGCTGGCCGCGGCCGTCCTGACGTCCGCGTGCACGCCGCTCTACCGCAACCACGGCTACGCGCCCACCTCGGAGCAACTGGCCGAGGTCCAGCCCGGAGTCGACACCCGCGACACCGTCGCGGACGTCATCGGGCCGCCCACCGCCGGCGGCGTGCTGGACGGGTCGGGCTACTACTACGTGCAGAGCCGGTTCCGCACCGTCGGCCCCTTCCGGCCCACCGAGGTCGACCGCGAGGTGGTGGCGATCTATTTCGATCCGAACGGGGTGGTCGAGAACGTCGAGCGCTTCGGCCTCGAAGCGGGCCGCGTCGTAGTGCTGGAGCGCCGGATCACCGAGGATCGTCTGCGCGACACCACCTTCATCCGCCAGCTGCTCGGGAACATCGGCAACATCAACGCCGGCGACTTCATCGGCGAGCCCTGATCCCGGCCGGCAGCGGCGGGCCGGGCCCCGCCCTGCGGTCAGCCCGTGATCGACTGGTGCGGCCGTCACACCCCCGCGAGGGCGGTCCCGAGATCGCCATAGCCGGTGGGGCGCCGTTCGAAACCCAGGTTCAGCTTCGCCGCGCAGGCCCTTGCTTTCGCGGTGAGTTCCGCATCCTCGGTCTGCGCCAGGTAGACCAGCTTGCGGTAGTTGCCGAAGTAGACTTCGGCCAGCTGCGGATGCCGGTCGAGGCCGAGGGGCCGGGTGACGAAGGCGTCGAATTGCCGGGCCAGGAAGTCGGTCAGGTAGAAGGCGTCGATCTCGTCCCTCGCGGCGAAGGCGGCATTGCCCTCGAAGAAGCTGTAGCAGTGGGGCCCTTCGAT
>JAMWZF010000243.1 GCA_024304875.1 Paracoccaceae bacterium | reverse complement strand
CCGATCCGCATCCCGCCCGGGGCCCCACCCAAAGGACATCGTGACATGATCCACACCGCCGCCCTCGGCGCGAGCCTGATTTCCCTCGGCCTCGTCCTCGCGCTCTATGCCTGCCACATCCTCGCGCCGCGGGGCAGCTGGGTGCAGGGCGAAGTCCCCCAGTCGATCCTCCTGTCCCTGCTCACCGGTTTCTTCCCTCTTGGCCTCGCCACCTCGCTCACCGGCCTGTGGCAGGCGGTCTCCGGCGGAGCCAGCCTGACGGCGATCCTGGCGGCGGGAACCGACCTCGTCAGCATGGGAGCGGTGGTGGCGACGGTGGTCATGCTGCGGATCACCCTCGTGGCCAAGGGCCGCATCGACGCCGGCCTGCCCCGTGCCGCGGCCCCGCACCCGACGACAACCCGGCCTGCCGCTGCCTAGGCGACTCGCCGCCCGGACGCTGAACTTGCCGAACGTCAGCTGAGCCATGCCCGATGGGTTCAGGCACCCCAGCAGCCTGCGCATCCACATCGAGTGTGGGAACGTCCATGAACACTTCGGCGTATTCCCGCACTATGAACTACGTGGCCTTCCTTCACGCCAGCGCCGAGGACCTGATGAAGGCCGGCGGGAAGATGTGCGACGCGGGTTACCCCATCGGCTGGGGCCCCGGTCGGCACGGGCCGCGACAACGTTTTCCTCTACGTCGTCGATCCCTTCGGTCTGGTGATCGAGCACACGGCAGAGATGCTGCCCGCCGTAGCCAAACAGGCCGTCGTCCTCCGGTGTGCCCTGAAGGTTGTCGCCGCCGGCAGTGCCGCGAATGTCCTCACCTTCGCCGGTCCTCTCCCGGTGGTGCGGCTGGAAGTCGCCGAGCCACGAGGTGTGGTAGAACAGGTCCCGCGCCACCTGCCCTTCGAGGATCGCGATCTGCTGGCCGCTGTTCCGTCGGACAGATCGCCGTCCCGATGGCAAGAGAGCCGTCGAAGAAGGCTTCCCGCGGGATCACGCTGCCATCGGGGTTCGTCAGGATGAGATGGTCGGCTTCCGCGTGCTCTCGCCCGGCCGTGAAGTCGAAATCCTTGATGACGACAGGTCCGTCTGGTCGGGGATCGAGCGGAACATAGGTCTTGTCGCCGCCATCTCCGCTGGTCACCTCGTCCCCACCATCGTTGCCGGCCTTGCCGCAAATGGTGTCCCCGCCATCCGGCACAGCGTCGAGCGCGGCCAGCAGGTCGG
This sequence comes from Paracoccaceae bacterium, assembly GCA_024304875.1. Taxonomy (GTDB): domain Bacteria; phylum Pseudomonadota; class Alphaproteobacteria; order Rhodobacterales; family Rhodobacteraceae; genus JAMWZF01. The sequence continues at coordinate 3,772 of JAMWZF010000243.1, read as the reverse complement.
CGCCATCGGTCCCGGTCACCGTGGCTCGTGCTGTCGTCCTTTTGAAAAAGGGGTGCGCGTCCACACTGGCAGCATCGAATATCTCGATGACCGGCGTGGGATCGCCCTGCTCGTCCCCGTTCGAAGGTGCGTCTTCCTGGCTGTCTTCGTCGTCCGCGCTCGATCCGACGAGCGCGGCACCCAATAGGCCGAGCAAGGCCGCAATTACCGCAAGCGCCGTCTCCAGCCTCCACCCAACGAGTCGGCTCCTCTTTTCGCGATCGACTTTCTTATTCCTAGCAGCTGGTCAGATCTACTTGAGGCGCCCGTCGATACTCACTCCAAACGAATGAGAGTGGGCGGCGGCATGGGGCATGCCAGAGAACAAGAAGCCGCAAAACCTTAAAAAGAAACAATTACCATTTGAAATGTGGCGGAGAGGATGGGCCTGGGATCGAACGTTCTCCACCTTAGCCGATACCGATCTACGTAACAAAGGAGCCTACTTTAATGCTTGGTGTCACCCTCAAACATGGACCCGTCAGTTCTTAAGATCGTCAGGCGATCCATCAGAGCGGTGTAGGATGATACTCCTGTTCGTTCTTAGATCGTCTGGATCTGATTTCGCGCTGTAATCAAGGACCTGCCGAACTCCCACGAAATCTCGGCGGCGCTGACGCCGAGGGCGAGACGGACACTGATGTCCGCCTCGCGCGGGGTCGTCTCAAAGACATCGTCCAGCAGACGGGTTCTGATATGGGCCTGATCGGACTGGCCAATGAAAACGGCGCAAAGGCGCTCGTCCTCCAGAAGGTGCCGGTCGATCGCGCTGTCCCTCTACATCGCGGGTCAGAACAACGGATCAGCGCAAATTAGATCTAATGCGCGGTCTGAGCCTCAACTTTCGATAGAGGGCAGCGAATCGCCGGAACGAAATGTGTCACCATTAGGCCCAAAGGCGGCAGAACTTGGGCGAAATCGGGCGCAAATGTGGCAAGCCGCGCATCAATACGTCCTATGGTTGCAGAACTCATCGGTCCGGACGATGAGCGGCGGTCGTCCCGTTCCTAACATCGACAGGCTCCGTCCCGACAACCGGGGGCGGCCCGGCGGATTGTCCGCCAACTGTAATGTCATGCAAGGGAATAGGATTATGCGGGACAACTTTCTGAAACTTCTCATCAAGCTGCGTCACGACGAGAGCGGCGTCACCCTCGTCGAATACGGCATCGCCATCGCGCTGGCCGTGGCTCTGGGCACTGCCGCTCTGACCACGCTGGCCGGACAAATCGGCGACGGCATGACCGCAGCCGGCACCGCGATGCCCAACTGAGGCGCCGCAACCTGAGGGGCGCGAACTTGCTGTCGCGCCCCTCGGGACCCTTCCGGCAGCTCCTGCCCGCACTGCCGCCGACCCCTCCAGACCGCCGGGCACCACAAGGGACATCCACCACATGCGCATCGGCTCCATTCTGACCGCCATCGTCGGGATCTGCGTCGCCGGGGGCACCGTCGCGCTGACCCGCGACCTGCTGGCCCAGCAGGCCGGCGCGGAGCAGACCGCGGTCGTCGCCGAGACCACGGTCCCGGTCGTCGTCGCGCTGCAGGACATCGACTTCGCCGAGGTGATCGAACCCGGCATGCTCGCCACCATCCCCTGGCCGAGAGACCACGTCCCGCCGGGGGTCTTCCATTCCGTCGACCTGCTGCTGCCACAGGACGGCCAGCCGCCCCGGCGCAGCACCCGCCCGATCACCGAGGGCGACCCGCTCCGCGCCCTCACCGTCTCGGACTTCGGCGAAAGGGTCACCCTCGTGCAGACCCTAGCCCCCAACACCCGGGCCGCCGCGATCCGCGTCAACGCCGAGACCTCGGTCGGCGGCTTCGTCACGCCGGGCGACCGGGTCGACGTGGTTCTGACCGAAGGCCGGGGCGACCAGCTGCGCGCCCTCACCATCCTGCAGAACGTCCGGATCATCGGCGTCGACCAGGACATGGACAGCACCGAGGGCCGCGCCGCCGTCGCCCGGACCGTCACCGTCGAGGTCACCGCCGACCAGACCCAGCGCCTCGCGCTCGCCCAGCAGGCCGGCACGCTCAGCCTCTCGCTGAGGTCGCTGGACGACGACCAGGCCCGCGAGCTGGACGCGCTCAGCCTCTCCGACCTCCTGCTGGAGCCGGCGCCCGAGGTGGAGGAGGTCGCCGAGACCACGCAGGTCCGGGTCCGCCGGGGCACCGACGTGATCCAGGCCGACTTGGTCGGCAACTGAGGCGAACCCCGCAATGGCCCGTCGCGATCCCAGAAAGCTGCCGGAGGACGAGGACGGCGCCATGCTGCCCTTCTGGGGGCTCGCCTTCGTGGTCGTCCTCGGCATGATCGCGATGTCCTTTGACATCGGCCGGGTCGCCATTACCCATTCCGAGCTTCAGTCCTTCGCGGACCAGGTCGCCCTCGCCGCCGGGGGCGAGCTCGACGGCAAGTCCGACGCGATCGAACGGGCCGATGCGGCGGCGGAACTGATGATCTCGGACAGCCAGACCTTCGGCAACGCCGACAGCTTGCTCTCGGGATCGACGGACTTCAGCCTGACATACTACGACGCCCTGCCCCCGAGCGACGCCACGCCCCTCGGCGCGGGCACGACGGACCCCGCCAACGCCCGCTTCGCCCGGGTCGACGTGAACGCCCAGACGGTCGACCTGACCTTCGCCGCCGCCTTCGACGCGGTCTCGGGCCCGCGCGAGGGCGGCATCACCAATACTGTCCGGGCCACTGCCGTTGCGGGGATCGACCTCTACGCCTGCGACGTCACCCCGATGATGTTCTGCAGCCCCCATTCCGGCTGGTCGGCCGAGGGCAACGTCGGCCAGATGCTCGAGCTGCGCTCGGGCGGGCCTGGCGGGGCCTGGGCGCCGGGGGATTTCGGCTACCTCGATCCCAGCAAGGTGATGGTGGACACCGGCGGCCCCTGCGCCGGGCTGACCGGGTCGAACCTCGACCGCTGCCTGATCGGCGCCGCCGGCTTCGTCACCCGCTGCTTCAGCTACCGGGGCGTGGACATCGAACCCGGCCAGAAGGTCGGCAACCTCGAGGCCGCCCTGAACACCCGGTTCGACATCTACGCCTCCTCGATGCAGAGCGCCCGGAACGACCCCGACTACGCGCCCGCGCCGAACGTCATCAAGGGGATCGTGCCCCGCGGGGGTGGCTCCTGCATCGCCAATCAGGAAGAGCCCTCATCCAACACCTCGGGCCTGCCGCTCGACACCTGCTTCACCTCCGGTCCGGGCGGGTCCAACGCCTGCAACGCGCAGAACGGCGGCATCGGGCCGCGGTTCGGCACCGGCGACTGGAACGTGGCGGGCTATTTCGCGGCCAACCACGCGCCTTTCGACGGCACCGTTCCGGCCGCGATCCAGAGCTGGCTGACCGACCATGCCGCCGACCCCGCGGCGCCGACCCGCTACGAGGTCTACCGCGCCGAGGCGGCCATGTCCGGCAACATCCTGACGGGTACCGGCCGCGACGGGCTGCCCATGGCCGAGACCGGCCGCCCGATCTGCAACACCCGCACCAACCCCGACATCGACCACAGCCGCCGGGTCATCGTCGTTGCCGCCATCGACTGCGCGGCCGAGGGCGTGGCGGGCGCGGCCTCGAACGTCCCGGTCGAGGAGTTCGTCCAGATCTTCCTCACCCAGCCGGCCAGCGCCGCGGGGGCGGGCAACCGCTTTTCGATCTTCGGCGAGGTGGTCGGCGTGGCCGAACCCTCCACCGGCCCCGGAACAAGCC